>NZ_JNGB01000245.1:0-7744 GCF_001029355.1 Robinsoniella sp. RHS | reverse complement strand
AGAAAGGGTAAGGTGTCCATACATCTCCCTGTAAGGCGCGGGGTGAAGCGTCTTATTTTTATGCCCGAAGGCTTTAAACTACGGTGAGACACACTGTGAAAACTGTTAGTGGGAGACACCCATAAAACTGTGGAAACATGGAGACACCATTTAACTGTAAAGGAGATATAGAAAAATGAGTAGATTACCAATGAAATTACAGATTTTTGCAGAGCCGGGGAGCACAGATCCAGAAGCGCAGGCAACACCGCCTGCAGGACAGCCGCAAACCAATGCAGCGCCTGCAGCACCACAGATCGATTATGATAAGATTGCGCAGCTTATCCAGGGAAAACAGTCTGTGGCAGAAGAAAGCGTGTTAAAAGGCTATTTCAAGCAGCAAGGGCTTTCCAAAGAGGAAGCAGAGCAGGCGATGGCTTCCTTTAAGCAGCAACAGGCAGCACAGCAGCCGGATGTAAATGCACTGCAGACGAAGGCCGCACAGGCGCATGCGATGGCACAGCAGAAGGAAGTTGAGAACCAGGCCATTTTGCAGGCAATTCAGCTGGGAATTGATGCTAAGACAGTACCATATGTGCTGAAATTAGCCGACTTGAGCAATGTAATGGGACAGGATGGAACGATTGCAGAGGAAGCTTTAAAAGGAGCCTTAAACAAGGTTCTGGAAGATGTACCCGCATTAAAACCAACAGCAGAACAGACCTCAGGCTTCAAACAGATCGGAGCCGGCGGAGGACAGCAGACAGGTTCAAATGACCTCTTATCAGCGGCATTTGGCAATAAAAAATAAGAAAGAAGGTATAAGAAATGTCAGTTTATAATTATGCAGAACAATTTGAAAGGGAATTACAGCAGAAATATGCAAGAGAGCTTACTTCTTTTGCGTTAACACAATCAAATCCGGGTATTAAGTTTATAAATGCCCAGACAATCAAGCTTCCGAAAATGACGGTTTCCGGATATAAGGACCATAACAGAAATGCTATGGGATTTAATGCAGGCACCGTGACAAATGACTGGGAACCAAAAAAGCTTACACACGACAGGGACATTGAGATTCCTATCGATCCAATGGACATTGATGAAACAAACCTTGTCCTGGAGATGGCAAACATCCAGAATGTCTTTGAAGAAGAGCAGGCAATCCCGGAAAAGGATTCCTACCGGTATTCAAAGCTTTACGCAGAGGCGAAAGCATATAAGGATAAAGGAGCAATTATTGACAACACGGTGCTTACAGTTGATAACATCTTAGATTGGTTTGATAAGCAGATGGAAATCATGGATGATGCGTCTGTACCCAGCGAGGGCAGGGTTTTGTATTTAACCCCTTCCATGAATACGCTGATTAAGAATGCATCTAAAATCACAAGGAATATCGATGCCAGCGTGGGTGGAGGAATTGACCGCCGTGTTTATTCCCTGGATGATGTTACCTTTGTAAAAGTGCCAAGCGCCCGTATGAAAACAAAGTATGATTTTACAACCGGATGTGTGCCTGCAGCCGACGCAAAACAGATCAACCTGATCCTGGTGCATCCTTCCTGCGTGATTTCCCGTGACAAATACGCATACATGAAGTTATTTACCCCCGGATCAGACAGCCGTACAGCGGATAAGTATGTTTACCAGAACAGATACTACACCGATACCTTCCTGATCGAGAATAAAGCATGCGGTATTGCAATTAATGCAGAGGCGGAAGGAGCTGGGGCATAATGACAGCCGAAAAAGGAAACAAAGTGTATGCGATTGATGATTCCATGAAAGCACAGTACCAGAATGAGGGTTTTGATATCAAAGACGGTGCCGGGAAAGTGATTGCTTATGGGAAAGGGAAAACCGTTCCATATGAGGCATATATGAAAGCGGTAATGGAACTGGAAGCGTTGAAAAAAGCAAAAGGAAAGAAACCGGTGCAGGAAAAAGAAGGTGAATAGCCACAATGGTAAAATATAAACCATACGCCAGCGAAGCATACTATTCAGATATATATAATGGAACAGCCATTACAAATGATGACGATATGGAAAAGTATCTCAAACAGGCCAGCCGCCACCTGGATTCCCTGACTTACAACCGGATTGTAAGCCGGGGATTTTCTAATCTTACACCGTTTCAGCAGGAGATCCTTCAGGAGGTGTGCTGCCAACAGGCGGAATTCGAATACCAAAACAAAGATATCTTTGACATGGTCTTATCCGGTTATTCCATAAATGGTGTTTCCATGCAGTTTGGGGAAAGCTGGAATGTTACCATACAGAAGGGGATCCCGATGAGGCGGGACACCTATGAGCAGCTTTGCCAGACGGGATTATGCTGCAGATTGGCGGTGTAGGATGCAGTACCCTAATTTAGTGCCAAAACAGTTCTGCACCACACCGATCCACATCGTAATAGAGAAAGAAGGCCTGAACAAATACGGTGAGCCAGAAACAGCCCTGGAAACAGATGCCATGTGCAACTATCAGGATATGGCGAAAACAGTGTTTACCGGAGATAAAAAATATGTACAGATTACGGGTACGGCACTTATTCCAGGGGATATTGCACCAGAATTACCAACTCTAAGCGGAGGAACCGCTATTATATTTGGGGTAAAGAGGAAAATATACCAGGGAACAAAGGCAAGGAATCCGGATGGCACCGTAAACTATGTGGAGGTTATGCTGGAATGATTCAAGTAAATTCAAAAGTTAAGATAAACAGCCAGAAGATAAAACAGTTAACCCGCGCCCAGGTAACTGCATTGGAGAAAACCGCAGAGGCACTTCATACCGAAGAGGTACAAGCGCAGGTGATCCCGAGAGATACGGGAGCACTGCAAAACGAAGGATCATTCGTGGACTATTCAGAAGCGGGAACTGGCAGGGTCAGTTTAGTTTCAAGCACACCCTATGCAAGAAAACTGTATTATCACCCTGAGTTTGAGTTTCAGACTAATGAAAATCCAAATGCAAAGGGGAAATGGCACGAAGACTGGATTCCTGGCGGCAAGAATAAAGACTTTGCAAAGAAAGCCTATCAGGAATTTTACAAAAAGGAGGCTGGATTATAATGCTGATGTTAGAAGATGTGCGGGATCTGGTATCCGGTCTTGGATTCACAGAGGATCATAATGTCTATATGGGAAAGTTAGACGCAAAGCAGGATAAAAGCATTGGGGTGTACAATTTAAAGCGCTCAGCGCCTTATACAGTGGCGATAGGCGGGAAAGATAAAGAATCCTATAGAACCAAGCAGATCAGTATTTTAGTGCACTGGAACCGCAGTATGCGGGATACAGAAGCTGTTGGTGCAGAGTTATTTGAAAAGCTTGCAGCCATGAGAGAAGTAAGAATTAATGAAAAGCAGATAAAATTTATTCATCCGCTTGTAGATCAGCCGGTGGATGTGGGAACAGATGACAATGGGATCTATGAGATGGTTATTGAGATAGAACTTATATATGAAAGGAAAGGTGATTAATTTGAAACAGAATGAAGCAAGAGCAGCAATTGAGGGCAGGAATATGCGAATTCCATTAAACCTGCAGACCTTTGCAGGAGAAAAAGCAAGCGGGGTTTACCCGTGTTATGAAAACCAGTTCCAGATTGACACAGCGGTTTCCGGTGGAACAGCAGCATTAAAATCAATTGCAGACTGTGAAACTTTTGAAGTGAGCTTTGACAATGGAGTGGAAGAATGGAATCCATATGACACGGAAGGTTGGACCCGAAGGTTAATGACATCCAAGTCAGTTACGATTTCTGTAACAGCCAAAAGAAATGTTGGAGATGCTGGTAATGATGCAGTTGCTGCATTGGTGTGGTTAAACGGACGAAAGGTGGAAAAAGACTTCCAGTGGACGTTTCCAGATGGCACAACCGTTAAATTTGCAAGTGCGGTTATTAATGTAACAAATGCGGGAACAGGGGACGCTACAGCTATAGCACCACTGGAATTTGAAGTGTTAAGTAATGGGAAACCAACGGTAACACCAGCAGCATAAGGCGGGAGAAATCCTGCCTTTTCTTAATGTATAGAAGGAGATAGAAGAATGGCAAAGAAAATAGATATTACAGAAAAACTCAATTTTGAGGAAAATCCAAGCATGATTATAAAAGGTATTTCGTATGAGGTTGATGCAGGCGCAACTACGATGCTGAAAGTTATGGGGCTGCTTGGAGATGGAGAGAATATCACCGCCCAGGCAATTCTTGAAATGTACAATTGCATTTTTAGTGAAAAGGAAAGAAATAAATTAGATAAACTTCATTTGAAGTTTGAAGATTTGCAGACTGTAATTAAAGCAGCAGTAGACTTGGTTACCGGAGATGCAGACCAGGGAGAGTAGCGAGCCGTATTGTGATTTGATAGATGACTTTGACCTGGTCGTATCATCTTTCCAGTCGCAATACGGGATCCGTTTGTCCAGGGAATTAAATGAGATGAAGTGGGATGAATTCAGGGATCTGTTTGTTGGACTGGGACCCGATACGCCTTTAGGCAGGATAATCGCAATCCGGTCAGAAAAGGATAAGGATGTTTTGAAACACTTTACCAAAGACCAGCGGCGTATCAGGACGGAATGGATGAAGAGCAGCGCACAAAAGGTGAGAAATGATGATATGGGCAGAATTCTGGAAGCATTTAAAAATGGTTTTATTGAAATGGCAGGTGGTGTAAATGGGGGCTGAAAGCGTAGGACAGATTGCTCTTGATATGTCTGTAAATAAAAATGGGTTTGACAAACAGATGAAAGGCATAACAGGACTTGCAAAAAAGGCGGGGGGGGCCCTTGCAGCTGCATTTGATGTTAAAAAGCTGGTTGATTTCGGTAAATCCTGTTTAGAATTGGGATCGAACCTTAATGAAGTCCAAAACGTTGTGGATGTAACATTCCCATCTATGAGTTCTAAGGTGGATGAATTTTCCAAAAGTGCCGCGACAAGTTTTGGCTTGTCTGAGACGATGGCCAAGAAGTTTACCGGAACATTTGGTGCTATGTCAAAGGCTTTTGGATTTTCCGAGAAGGAAGCCTATGATATGGGAACTACTTTAACCGGGTTATCTGGTGATGTTGCTTCATTTTATAATATCAGCCAGGATGAAGCTTATACAAAGCTGAAAAGTGTCTTCACGGGAGAGACGGAGTCCTTAAAAGATTTGGGAATTGTTATGACCCAAACCGCCCTGGATGCGTATGCTATGTCTAATGGTTTTGGAAAAACTACTGCTAATATGACTGAGGCGGAGAAAGTGGCGTTAAGATATCAGTTTGTACAACAGCAGCTGGCAACAGCGACCGGTGACTTCGCCAGGACATCGGATGGATGGGCAAACCAGGTAAAAATTCTGTCATTGCAGTTTGATTCCCTTAAAGCAACGATTGGCCAGGGGCTTATAAACCTGTTTACCCCTATTATTAAGACGGTAAACACTTTAATTGGTAAGTTGTCTACCCTGGCAAATGCCTTTAAGTCTTTTACAGAGCTGATAACCGGTAACAAATCCAGCGGGCAAACCGCAGCACCAGTTGCAGATCTTGCAGATACTGCCGCAGCGGCAACCGGAGGTTTAGATGGAGCATCCGGTGCTGCAGACGGACTGCAGGAATCCACAAAGGGAGTAGGGAGCGCTGCCAAAAAGGCCGCAAAGGATATGAAAGCCCTTATGGGGTTTGACCAGGTAAACAAACTGGCAGATCCGGAAACAGACAGTGATGCTTCCGGATCTGGCGGAGGAACGGGCGGCAGTGCCGGTGGAGCAGTTGATTACGGGAATTTAGCGAAGGGCGATACGGTAATCGATGAAACAGCTTCCAAATTTCAGGGATTAATTAATAAGGCAAAGGAACTGGCAGGGCTGTTTAAAAAAGGGTTTCAAATAGGATTTGGCGATAGTGAAAAAAGGATTGTATCAATAAAAGGGCATTTGGCTGGCATTGGCCAGTCCCTGAAAGAGATATTTACGGATACGAAGGTGGGGGGAAGCTTTAATTCCATGCTGGACTCAATCGCATTGAACTTAGGAAAAGTGGCAGGAAGCGCTGCCAGTATGGGACTTACGATTGCAGACAATTTAGTGGGGGGGATCGATAAATATCTTAGCCAGAACAAAGAGTTTATCAAGCAGAAGCTGATAAGCATATTTGACGTGGCGGCTGATATTGCAGCCCTTGCCGGGAAATTTTCAGTTGCAGTAGCGGATATCTTTACCGTATTTGCGGGAGATGATGCTAAGCAGATAACAGCCGACATTATCTCAGTATTCTCCAACGGATTTTTAACAGCAGTTGATCTTGCGGGAAAGCTTGGCCGGGATATCATTGACACCATAACATTACCGATTGTAGAAAACAAAGATAAGATTAAAACCGCATTGGAAAATACCCTTGCACCGCTCAGAGACGTTGCAGATTCCATCGCAGGATTATTTAATAACATCTATAAAAAGATCGGGGAAACATATGACACTTATCTGGCCCCATCATTTACAAAGATAAAAGATGGTTTGAGCAGTATACTTTCTACTATCTTAGATACTTATAACATTTACGTGGCACCGGTGCTGCAGAATCTGGCAGATAAATTTTCCAAGCTGGTAAGTGAACATGTACAGCCGATGGTTGACAGCTTTTTGGATTGTTTTGGAAAAATAGCCAATGCGGTAGCGACTACATGGGAAGAAACGATTGCACCCTTTGTGAATTGGATTATCGAAAACATTGTACCGGTAGTAGCACCGTTGTTTGAGCAGCTGGCAACCGGTATCATGGATGCATTTGGAAAGATTGCGGATATTGTAAAAGGCGTGCTCGATAAACTTGGGGCATTTGCGGACTGGTGCAGTAATAATCAAACACTGGTTACTGCAATAGCGGCAGGTTTGGGATCGTTTTTCCTGGCATTTAAAGGGGTTACCTTTGTATCAAACTTGGTAAGCCAGATAAGGATTCTTACACCTCTTCTCGGGGGGATGGGGAGTGCAGCGACATCCGTTATCCCAATGCTGGGAAAAATGAAGTCGGTTGGTGTGGGATTATTCGACACAGTTAAAAACCTTGCTACAGGATTGGGAACAAAATTAGTAGGTGCATTTCAGTTTTTGATCAGTCCGGCTGGCCTGGTATGCGTTGCTATAGCGGCGATTATTGCAATTGGCATTTTAGTTTGGAAAAACTGGGATACGATTAAGGCAAAAGCACTAGAAATCTGGGGAGCAATAAAGGAATGGTTCTCAAAAACAATAGATGCAATAAAAGGGTTCTTTACCGGATTGTGGAAGGGGATTACTGACACTTTTGCAAGTGTAGGCAGTTGGTTTAAAGAAAAATTCACGGCTGCAAAAAATGCAGTTACCGGAGCATTCAGCACCATAGGATCCTGGTTTGGTAACAGATGGAAAGACATCTCGGGAGCATTTTCGAATACAAAATCGTTCTTCCAATCTACGTTTTCTGCGGCATGGGGAAAAGTGAAAAACGCTTTTTCAAAATCCGGGAGCTTCTTCGCGGGCGTGTGGAGTGGCATAACCGGTGCATTCGGGAATATAACCAATTGGTTTAAAGATAAGTTCTCTGCAGCCTGGGAAGCGGTTAAAAATGTATTTTCATCTGGTGGGCAAGTTTTTGATGGCATTAAAGACGGTATCTTAGAAGGACTCAAGGCTGTTATAAATGCACTAATCGACGGGATTTAACGCTGTAATATCGGTACCTTTTTAATGGAATTAACTGGGCGTTGGATCAACTGAGAAATTT
>NZ_JNGB01000039.1:0-50712 GCF_001029355.1 Robinsoniella sp. RHS | reverse complement strand
GCTTCCCCATAGGGCAGTGCATTTGTATCACTGCTTAATTTCAGTGTCTGAAGAATGGTTCTGGTTGACCAATATGCCCCGGTTGTATGAATGGCATCTACCCTAACCGATTCCCCAATTACCAGATGGTATCCCTCATCTCCCATCATCGTGTCTTCACTGCCCAGCCGGAAATAGAAATCCCCTGCTTCCGGCTGTCCGCCTGTGACAATCTCCAGTTTTTTACCGGTGATATCTTCCAGATCTTTCTGGAACTCCATGGCTGTGGATGCCAGATCTTCGGTCCCAATGACAATTCTTGCATGATCAGAGAGAACAAAATTTTCTGTACTGTCGCTGTACCATTCGGATATCTCCGGAATGACCTGCGGCTTATTGTTTCCGGTACTGTTGTCATGAATTCCCGGGATACTGATGGTATATTCTTCGGTCAGTGTTTCGCTTCCGGTCAGATTATTTTTCATCTTCAGGGCAAGTTTTACATCTTTTGTGGTCAGCGGCTTATGTACAGTCAGGTCATCTGCCACAATCTGTTCCAAATCTGCTCCGTTACTGGTAATAGTAAATCCTTCTTTGTCCGGAATTTCAACAAGGTTTGTATCGGGATTATACACAGGAACAACCGGTGTTTCATCCGGAAGAGGCTCAGCATATGCTTCAAATTCCATTACGGATACATTATTCCAGGTAATAACCTGGCCATCTCTGTTAGCTCCTTCTGCATTATACTGCTCAATTAAAAGACGCAGGTGTCTTGTCTGCACTTTTGTATCCAGATTAATGACATCCCGGAATTTGCCGGGCAGTTTTGTGAACTCTTTAATATTCGTCCAGTCTGTTCCGTTGTCTGATTTCTGGATGCTGTATCTGGTTGCATTTAACCGCTCCCATTCCACTACAACAGAACCAATTGTTTTAACCTCCCCCAGGTCAAAACTTAACCATTTCTGCCCATTTGTGGTGGTACTTGACCAACGTGTACTGAGGCTGCCGTCATTTGCTTTATTTGCCGGAAAATCTGCCGTTTCGTTTCCGCTGGAAGCGGCTTTTGCATTCAGTGCCAGATTCTGAAGTCCGGCTTTTTTATTGGCTGCCTGGCCGGTCGTTTCTCCTTCTGAAAGTGTTTTATCTTCTGTTTTTGTTTTATCTTCTGTTTTTGTTTCACCTTCTGTTTTTGTTTCACCTTCTGTTTTTGTTTCACCTTCTGTTGTTATTTCACCTTCTGTTTTTGTTTCTCCTTCTGTTTGGAATTCCCCTTCTGTTAATGCTTCACTCTCTGTCCGGGGTATTAATTCTGTCTCCGGCAGATTTACATTTGCTTCCGTCTCCAGAAGGTTTTCCCGGGTACTCTCCCCGTTTTCTCCTGCACCCTCTTTTGCCAGCCCGGATGTATCTGAATTCCGTGCTGTATTGTGGGATTCTACTGCAGCATCTTCGGAAACCGGACCATCCTGATTAGCCGCTAAGGCATTCACCGGCGGGGCTGCCATTAACATTCCCGCTAAAAACATTGACATTCCTCTGTGTACTAATTTCTTTTTCCACATCTTTATACCTCCTGCATATCGCAGGTCCCACCTGCGATACTACTTTAATAAGTAGTTTGAAAGTTCCTTTCGAACTTTCTCCCTTTCTACATTGATACATGCTCTCACCCTTATATTTAAGTGTTACAAATTGGCCATAGAACAAAAAAACCAAACCTTAAGCATAAAATATATATTTTACATACTTAAGATTTGGTTTTGCCTGCATTACCAGTAACAATCCACTGTTTATGCAATTGTAAAATCCGTATTGATAAAGCGCATTAACGAATCAGTTATTTACACATTTTCTTAAATTCATCTGCCACAAACTGTACCTTAGGTCCTATAATAACCTGAACACTTGTTTTCCCTGGCCGGATGACCCCTGCAACCCCTGCAGATTTAATTTTCTTTTCATTTACTAAAGTATAATCTTTGATTTCCAGCCTTAACCTTGTAATACAGTTATCGATACCGGTAATATTGTCTTTTCCCCCAAGACCTTCCAGAACAATTGCCGCTACCTGGGTAAAATCATTATTGGAAAGTGTCACTTCTGCTTCTTCCACGTCATCATCCTCACGACCCGGAGTTTTTAAGTTAAATTTCTTAATTACGAAACGGAAGATTACGTAATAGATCACACCTACCACTAAACCAATCGGAATGATCAGCCATGGGTTTTCAGCCATCGGCGCTTTGATACTTAATAACCAGTCTACAAATCCTCCGCTGAACCAGAATCCGGAACGTACGGGAAGCATAGCTACAACCAGCATACAAATACCTGCTAAAATAGCATGAACAAGATATAACCCTGGTGCCAGGAACATAAATGCAAATTCCAGAGGTTCTGTTACACCGGTAAAGAATGCACAAAGTGCTGCTGCAAACAGCAAACCGTATGCAGTTTTCTTTTTGCTTGGTTTCGCTGTATGATACATCGCCAATGCTGCTGCCGGAAGACCAAACATCATGAATGGGAAGAAACCTGACATATACATACCGGTCTGCCCATATACAGCTCCGTCAACGGTTCCCCAAAACTTAAACAAATCATTGATTCCAGCAACGTCAAACCAGAATACGGAATTCAACGCATGGTGAAGTCCAAACGGAATTAAAAGCCTGTTAAAGAATCCATAAATACCTGCGCCTATCGGTCCCAGTCCCAGGATTGATTCGCCAAATGCTACTAATCCGGAGTATACGATCGGCCATATAAAGAACAGGACTAAACATGCAACCAGTGAGATTACTGCCGTGACAATGGATACACACCGTTTTCCACTGAAGAAAGCCAATGCATCCGGTAACTTTGTATTCTTAAATCTATTGTAGCAGGAAGCTCCAATTAAACCGCACAGAATACCAATTGCCTGGTTATTGATCTTGCCAAACGCCGGATTTACGGCTGCAACGTCTATGCTGCTTAATACTGCAACAACTCCCGGCGACAGAATCATCTGAACCATCAGCCAAGATACGATGCCGGCAAGCGCTGCCGTACCATCATTATCATCAGCCATACCAAGCGCAACACCAATGGCAAATAAGATTGCCATATTGTCAATCAGTGCACCTCCTGCTTTAACCAGAAAGAATGCAATTACATTTGGATCCCCCTGTCCTGACATAACAGCCGGACTGATCCAATAACCGATACCCATCAGGATACCAGCTGCCGGTAAACAGGCTACCGGCAGCATTAATGATTTGCCTAACCTTTGCAAATACTTCATCATAACTATGAATCTCCTTTCTCTCGCCTTTTCAGACATTTTTTATCTGATCTTGCTCTCCCGCAAGTTCAAATCCACACTATAACAATAATTTCTGAAGACCCGCAAATGCGGCTTCTTCATCCGCCCCGTCAAAACGAAACAGAATCTGACTTCCATATTTTGCTCCCAGTCCCATCAGTTCCAGGAGACTTTTGCAGTCTGCCTTTTTATTCCCACACAATGCCTCAATCTTACATTCATATTTTCTCGCTTCCATATAAACCCGGGATGCAGGTCTCGCATGTAATCCCAGTAAATCATTTATTTCATATCCAAACTCCCTCATAGGCATTTTCCTATAACTCAATAATCGGATCCAGCTCATTGACATGCATATCCGTGTGGCATTCCATATTGGGATATTCAGATGCATTGCAGATAATTACAGGAGTAATCACTTCATAACCATCTTCAATAATAGCCTCCATGTCAAATTCCAAAAGCAGATCCCCGGCCTTTACCCGATCGCCCTGTTTTGCATATGCTTTGTAATGTACCCCTTTTAAATTTACTGTATCCAGTCCTACATGTACAATAAGCTCCACCCCTGAGTCAGTTGTGATGCTGACTGCATGAAGCGTCTGGAACAGCACGGTAAGTTCTCCGCTTGCCGGCGCCACAACCCGTCCTCTCTCCGGGATAATGGCAACCCCTTTTCCCAGAATTTCCTGGCTGAAGGTTGGGTCATTTACTTCACTTAACGGTACAACCTTCCCTTCTACAGGTGCCAGGATCTTCTCTTTGGAACCAAACATTTTTTTTATTGATCCAAACATATGTATTCTCCTCTCTTCTCACATTCTCATTCTCTTAATATGTACAGCCAGATAAGCGGTTTCTTCATCCGTTACATCGTGGCGGTATATCTCTTTGATGTAATCCTTAATCTTCAAACTGCATGCATATTCTTCCGGATACAGCTGCAGAATCAAACGGTTAAATTCACTGTTTTCGCTGTTTAACAATTCTTTTGCTATAATTCTTTGTGCCAGAAATCTCAGATGGGTAACAAAACGCTGATAATTCAGGGACATTTCATCCAGATTCATTCCAAAAAATTCTTTTACGATTTTTACAACATTTTGTATCAGATTCGTAATATCGATGGTATCACGCATACCAGTGTTGAATTCCGCATTTACAATGTGCAGGGCAATAAATCCCGCTTCATCCACCGGAAGGGTTACACCGATCCATCGCTCAATTAATGCAATGGCATATTCCCCGATAAGGTATTCCTCTTTATAAAAAGCCTTTACCTCGTGCAATAACGGATTTGTAAATGTCATATTCTCATTCAGACGCTCTATAGCGAAATTAATATGGTCGGTAAGGGTAATGTAGATATTCTGGTTCAGCCTTCTGTTCAGGACACTTTTTGCATAAGTGATAATCTCCATAGATGCCTGAATGTGTTTAAGCGGCATGTTTTCCAGGAGCTGTTTGAACTTATCCACTGTATTCTGACTGTCCATCCTGAATATTTTTTCAATTTTCTTCTCCTGAATCTCCTTGCCGGGCTTTGTATTGAATCCAATCCCCCGTCCCATCACAATAATCTCTTTCCCATCGTCTTCCAGAGCGCTGACAATATTATTGTTAATAATTTTATCTATCTTCATAATTCACTTCACCCCAGAAATAAAAAAAACCAATTTTGTAGTAAGAAAACATAAATTTTTCTTACGTTCAAAATTGGTTTTGCCTGCCTGCCAGTAACAATCCATATGTATTTAATTCGTTTTAAATATAACAAATCTACCAAAAATTGTCAACAATAATTTTAGACATTTTTTATAAGTTTAGAATTACGTAATATTTACTATATCTTTTTACCATAAATTTGTTTTATTCGACGGAATGAAACAGGCAAATTGCATGTGTGTTTGCAATTTGCCTAATTTCAAATTCAGCACTATTTTATTTCCCCTGTTTTCTGATGACCAATACATCCCTTCCCCCGATATTACAGGTTCCGGATAATACTTCATCATTCAGCAGATTTTTATATTTCTGTGTTCCCAGATTAATCCATCCGGTATCCACACCATGGTTAATTACAAACGTAACATCTCCGTCTTTTCCTGCTCTTGTTGATAGTTCTACTTCCCCGCCGGTCTCAAACAGCGGCGCCAATCCCTGGTCTTCACAAATCCTGCCTATAAAGTCTGACAGAAATGCATCCTCCGGTTCACAGCCCAGATAATATGCTTTTCCATTTCCCAGTTCATTCACCGTAATGCAAGGAACTCCTTTGTAGAAATCTTTTCCATATACCGCCAGGGTTTTTGCGGTAGTTGGACGGATGACATCACATAAAAATCCGGATTTGTATTTCTCCTTTAGCGGAAGACTTTTTACGTTTACCAGAATGGAATTCTGCTCATCCGGGAACATGGCATCAGTTTCTTCCACCCAAAGCCCCAATGTCCCGGACAGCTCTCCCGGTGCGGCACCAAAGATACACCGGTCATTTTCATCTGCCACACCGGTCATATAAGTAGCCAGGAAAGTACCTCCGTCTGCCGTAAACTTTTCAATTTTTTCAGCCACACCAGGCTTCATCATATACAGCAAAGGTGCCACTACAATCTTGTATTTACTAAGATCCGCAGTTACCTTAATGATATCCACCGGTATATTTTTCTCATAAAATGCTTTGTAATATTTATGCACCTGAGCCAGATAATCCATGTCCTGTGTAGGACCGCTAGTCAGTTCCAGTGCCCACCAGCTGTCCCAGTCAAACAGGAATGCTGCTTTCGCCTCTATTTTTCCTTCCAGAAATGAATCGCCCAGCTTCTGTAATTCCTGTCCCAGTCCGGCTATTTCCCGGTAAATTCTGGTGTCATCGGTCCCTGCATGGGAAATAACCGCTCCATGGAACTTTTCCTGTCCGCCCACAGACTGGCGCATCTGGAAGAATAGGCAGGCATCCGCCCCTCTGGCAAGACCCTGATATGCGATAGTACGCACTTCTCCCGGTCTTTTCAGTTTGTTATATGGCTGCCAGTTCTGCTGATTGGGAGACTGCTCCGCTATAATATAGGACTCTCCGTCCTTTAAAGCTCGCATAATATCGTGTTTTAGCGCCGGCAGGCTTCTTTCGTCCCTGGGTCCCGGATAATTATCCCATCCAGCCGCATCCATATTCTCTACCATCTTAAACTGATTTAACTTTTTAATGAAGCCTGAAATATTACTGAATACAGGGAGATCCGGGGTATATTTTTTCAATATGTCTGCTTCGTTCAGATAGCATTCTACCGTAGAATCCGTAACAAATCTCATATAGTCCAGCTGGATCGCCGGGTTAAAGCGATAATCGTCGTTTAACTCCGTAGGCAGCATAATTTCATCAAAATCATAGACAATACGCCCCCAGAAAGCCGTATTCCATTTATCGTTTAAATTTTCAATGGTTCCGTATCGTTTTTCTAACCAGATCCGAAACTTCCGCTGACAATTTTCGCAATAACAATATGTACCATATTCATTTGCCACATGCCATGCCACAAGTCCCGGATAAGCAGAATAGCGCTTTGCCATCTCGTCTGCAATTGCCGCTGCCCTCTCACGGTACTTTTCGCTGTTCACGCAAAAGAATACACGCATTCCATGAGTTCTTTTCCGCCCTGCGATATCCACAGGCAGCACTTCCGGATAATTTTTAGACAGCCACGCCGGCTGTGCCGTAGTTGGCGTCGCCATAATGACATATATTTTGTTTTCCCACAGCTTCTGTAAAATCTTATCTAACCATTCGAAATGGTATTCACCTTCCCTGGGCTCTATTTTTGCCCATGCAAACACCGGTAATGTCACAAGATTAATTCCAGCTTTTTTAAACAATTGCATATCTTGTTCTATGGTGGCATCATCCCACTGCTCCGGATTATAATCACCGCCATACAATACAAATGGTGTTTTTTTACTATGCATAATTAATACTTCTCCTTTATTCTCTTTGAACATTTCCATCAACTGCCTGCTAGAGTGTGTTTTAAAAATGCTCTAACCGCCGAACAAATAGTAGTTCTTGCTGTAACTGGAATTCAAAATAGAAAAGGATTACTCGCTGATACGTTTTACGCTGCTGCGGGCCACCAGTCTGGTACCCACTTCCATTTTCACAACGCCTTCCGTATTTTCACTGATCTTCTCCACAATCAGATTTACTGCCGATACCCCGATTTTATGTTTGCGTATCTGAATCGTCGTAAGCGGAGGATCTAACATTTCCGAAAGTGTCATATTATCAAACCCTACAATCGAAATGTCTTCTGGAATCTTATAGCCTAATTCACGGAATACACGCATGGCGCATATGGCAACGATATCATTGTCTGCAAAAAATGCCCCGGGCAGATCTTTCTGTTCCTCCAGCTTATGCTTTAACTCACCGTAAACGGCTTCTCCGCCGTCTGTGGCAATCCAGATGATATCCCGGTCATTTAGCGGCAGGCCGCATTTTTCCACAGCTCTTTTGAATCCATAATAGCGTTCCGTGAAATTATTGGCATTTTGGCTTACATGCAAGTAACCTATCCTTTTATGACCCATTTTTGCAAGATGCTCTACTACCTGATAAACACCCTGCTCATTATTTATAGTTACACA
Source organism: Robinsoniella sp. RHS (assembly GCF_001029355.1). Taxonomy (NCBI): domain Bacteria; kingdom Bacillati; phylum Bacillota; class Clostridia; order Lachnospirales; family Lachnospiraceae; genus Robinsoniella; species Robinsoniella sp. RHS. Next base: position 42,779 of record NZ_JNGB01000039.1, on the reverse strand, counting down.
ATCAAATTTGCGGTGCTCCATATAGTTATCAACCATAACTACCGGTACCTTCAAATCTGTAAAAATCTTAATCTGTTCTTCTGCCATCTCCGTTGCCAGAACAAGCACACCTTCTACATCCTGTTTCTTGATTTTCTCAGCTTCTTCCAGTATGGTTTCTTTATCCGTATAGGATATCATCAGATTGTAGCCTTTGATTTTAATCTGGCTTTCCACTCCTTCAATGATTTCCGAAAAGAGCTGGGAAAAATAAGGGGTGCTGGCCGGAGCTACACCATGTTTGCGGTAAACCAGGAAAAGAATATTCTTTTTCTCCTGAGATTCCGACACAAGCAGCTCCTCATATCCCATATCTTTTACTGCCTTACGTACTTTATTTCTTGTCGCCTCGCTGATTCCAGGTCTGTTGTTTAACACCAGTGATACCGTAGAGGGCGACAAATTCAACAAACTTGCCAAGTCCTTCACTTTAATCCCCATCATATACCATCCTTTTTTTTGGATTATAAATTTTTCTAAATATTTATTAAATCTTTATTTAGTTTTATATTATCACTGGTGTTTACTACTTGTCAATGTAAATAACACAAGGTTATTTTACAGAGCCGACCATACCTTCCACAAATGCATTCTGCAGCAGGAAAAATACTAAAATCGTAGGAACCGTTGAAATAATAATTCCCACCATGACCATACCGTAATCCGGTGTAAATCCTGCTGCCAGGTTAGAAACCGTAAGGGGCAGGGTGAACTTGGAGTTGCTCTGCAGCGCAATCAGCGGCCACATGTAATTATTCCAGCTTGCCATGAATGAAAAGATTCCTGCTGCCGCATAGGTTGACTTCATCATGGGCATAAAAATTCTTATAAATATTTGTAATTCATTTAATCCGTCTACTCTGGCAGCCTGTATTGTTTCCTGGGGAAAAGCATGGGTATTCTGCTTAAAAAAGAAAATTAAAAACGGTGCTCCTATGGCAGGCAGAATAATCGCCCAGTAACTGTTTAACAGCTTCATTTCCGAAAACATACGAAACATAGGAATGATTTTTGCTGCAAAAGGTACCATCATGGAAGCTATCAGTACCATAAATAAAATATCTTTTCCTTTGCTTGGATAGATTACAAATGCATATCCGGCAAGAGAACAGATCACCAGGGATATGACTACAATAATTACCGCCAGTATCGTCGAATTTAAAAACGCCCCCCACAGATCTGCTGTCTCAAATGCATTTTTTACATTTTTCATCAGGGAAGATCCAAAGGTAAGTTTTCCCATCGTAATATCCTTGGAATCATTTGTGGCACTGACAAGCATCCAGTAAAAAGGAAAAATGGAAACCAGTGACACAATGATTAAAAACAGATGTTTGAAAATCCCGCTTACTTTATTCATCCTTACTACCCGTTATTCCTTTCTGCACAATCGTCAATATGATCACTAACACTAAAACTACATAAGAGATTGCCGCTGAATATCCATAACTCGGAACATAATTAAACGAAAGGTCGTAAATATACTGTGAAATCGTTCTGGTTGCATTACCCGGACCGCCTCCGGTCAGGTTTACTACCTCATCAAAGAGCTGCAGGGTAGTATTTAACGCCATAATACTGGTCAGAAATACGATAGGCTTCAGCAAAGGCACTGTAATTTTGAAAAAGGACTGAAAAAAGTTGCATCCATCCATTTTCGCCGCTTCATATACGGATTTATCAATATTTTGAAGGGCTGATAAGTAAAAAATCATATAGTATCCTGTATATCTCCAGATAAGCGCTATGACAATTACTGCTTTCGCCCATCCGGCATCCAGGACAAAGGGGATTGCTTTGTCCACAATATTCAGTTTAAGCAGGACCTGATTTACAATCCCGTCTACTGCAAATAAATTCTTAAATAAAATTGAATAAGATACCAGAGATGTTACACATGGAAGAAAAATACAGGTCCTGTAAACGCCTCTCATTTTCATCTTCGGGTCATTCAGCAACACGGCGATCACCAGCGCTGCCAGCAGCATAACAGGAAGCTGTACTACTGCATAGAGCAGCGTATTTCCCATAGTCGTCCAAAAAGTAGCATCCTTAAACATTCTGATATAATTTGCAAATCCTGCAAAATGCAGTGCAGCCCCCTTTCCCGTTTTCAGGGAAAGGATAAACGCCTGGATCATCGGTACATAACTGAAAATCAAAACCAGAGCGGCTGCTATCGCTACCATGGACCACCCTGTCAGGCGGTATTTTTTCTTTCCTTTAGTTTCCATTTTTATATCCTCCCGCATATCGCAGGCCCTGTCTGCGATATGCATTAATATGTAGTTTGAAAGGAACTTTCAAACTTTCTCCTCTTAGCAACTCTCCAGAGCATGTTTTAATTGCTTTATCCAGTGCTCTATCCAGTTATTTTACTGTTAATTGCACAATGATTTACCAGATGCAGCACTTACTGTATCGACTGATTAAACTGCTCTGCCGCATTTTTCAAACAGTCATCCAGAGTTCCTCCCGCAAGGTATTCCGGTGTTACGGCTAAGAGTGCCGCCTGTGCTTCTGCTGAAAATGCTCCTGTATCAACAGCCGGAATATCTTTTAACCATGCTGCCAGATCTGCATTTAATTTCTGTCCGCCATAAAACTCAGATGGTTCCGAGTAAGCTTCTACGCTTTCTGCCGGAAGATAAGTTCCCATAATGTTGTTGGATTTTAACAGTGTATTATATAAGTCTGTGCTTCCCGCAAATGTCTTAGCCAGGAAATCTGCTGCTTTTTGTGCATTCTTTGCATTATTCAGTACATACCAGCTGGAACCGCCCTGATTGGATTTATTTGTTGCACCTTCTACACTTAATTTTGGAACCGGTGCTACTGCCCATTTTCCGCTCTGATCTTCTGCTGCCATGATCGTGGAAGAAATCCAGGATCCACGAAGTACACAAGCTACATCTCCACCATTAATTGCTCCGGCGAATTCTGTCCAGTCGCTGACTACCTTACAGTAATCAGATTCATTTAAAGTCTTAAAAATCTCAAAGCTTTCTTTTAATGCCGCATTGTCTGTAAAATCAGCATTTCCATCTGCATCTGTAAACCATTTCCCTGCAGACTGCATCATGATTTGGAATTCAGCAATATCATTTGGATTGTAGGTCTGCAGCATATGGCCTTTCTCTTTTAACTTTTCGCCCATAGCCAGATATTCATCCCAGGTCAGGTCCTGCATGTCTTCCTGGGTATATCCTGCTTCTTCTATATAATCGGTACGATAAAAGAGTCCTGCCACGCCTGTGTCAAATGGAACTCCGTATCCTACACCGTCATAAGATACTGCTGCTTTTTTATAACTGGCAAAATCATCATAATTGATGACATCATCCATCGGCATAAATGCATCCGGGTAAGACATCAGATATCCCTGTGCTGCAAGGTCACTGATGATCACAATATCAGGAAGATCATCTGTCACACCGGAAGCTAACACGGTATGAATCTTCTGGAGGCAATCAGCCTTTGACATTTCTACGAAATTAATTTTCGCCCCGTCATAAAGCTTATCCGCTTCTTCCAGTGCCTTGCCGTTAAATGCCTTGTCCCATGCCCAGACCGTAAGTTCCGCTTCCGAATCGGAGCCTGCATCCTCTGCTTTTCCACCTGTTTCTTTTGCATCCGCTGCTGTCTGGGCTGACTCTGCCCCCTTATCTGCGGAAGTTTCTGCCGGCTTATCTGAACTGCCACAACCAGCGATCATCGATGCCGTTAAAGTAACTGCTAATAATGTTGCTGCTAAACGCTTTTTCATTTTAAAATCCTCCTTTAATAAATGTCTCTAATGTTCTATTAAAGATTTTATATTTATTTATAAATTCTTTAATAGAATAGTAGTACTATTTTTATAAAAAGTCAATATTAATTTTCATTTTTTTATGTTCATTTATCCACTTTGGTTTATTTGCACTATTATACAGCTCCAATTTTGGATACTTTTCACATCATACATCCATTATTTCTTTCTGTGAAGCTTATAAATTTTATATAAATATTTACATTAACTTTACAAATACTCATAAATAAATTTAGTTTTTTTATATTCTCATGATTTTTTATTTTTTCTATTAAGTTCGATGGATTCACAGAGTAAGAAGATACTCACAATACACAAAAAATACAGATATGCCTATATATCTAATAGGCTTATCTGTATTCTTCCCTGATTTGGATTTTTTGAAACAAATTTTATATCTCTGAAAGATCATAGACATCATTCCTTCTATTTTCCAGAGTGAATACCTGATTGCGCACAGACCGAAGATACTCCAGATCAATCTCTGCTGTAATCACGGTGGTTTTGTCTGATGCCATTGCGATTACATTTCCCCAGGGATCAATAATCATCGTTTTCCCATATGCCTGATACTTCGGCTTCACTCCAATCTGTCCAGGGGCAATTACATAACAGCCATTTTCAATTGCCCTGGCTCTTAAAAGTACTTCCCAATGATCCTTTCCGGTATTTACCGTAAAGTTTGCAGGAGTGATAAAAATCTGCGCTCCCTTAAGTGCCATTATCCGAAACAGTTCACAGAATCTCATATCATAGCAGACAGACAGCCCAAGATGACCAACTTCCCGGGTGTCTACCGTCAGTATATTATTCCCGGGACAATTCACGTCGGATTCCCGAACGTCTGGTCCATCCTCTATCGATACATCAAATGGATGGAGCTTACGGTATTTGGCCGCTAACTCTCCCTTAGGATTTAAAATCATCGTTGTATTATAGGGGCGTCTGTCATTTGTATCTTCATTTTTTTCATAGATACTTCCGCAGTGCAGCCACACCCGGTACTTTTTCGCCTGTTCTGCAAATACTTTGAATGTATGCCCTTCCGGTATGGACTCTGCAAATTTCTCACATTCCGATCCGATATAATTAACCGTCTCCGGCATAGCAATTAACCGGGCACCCCGCTCTGCTGCTTCTCTTATCAATTCAACTGCGTTGTTAAGATTTTCCTCAACGTTGCTCTTGGAATCTAATTGGATTGCTGCTGCTGTGAATTTGTTCATATTATCGCTGTACCTCCTTTTTATTATCTAATTTATTGCCAGTTCAAAAATCTGCTTACAAAATCCCCATTTCCTTCCCCCTGTTCACAGCTGCCAGCCTGCTGTTCACCTGCATCTTGGAATAAATATTAATTACATGGGTCTTCACGGTTGCCAGGGAAATGCAAAGCGCATCTGCAATCTGTTTATTGCTTTTTCCTGTACTGAGTTCTCTCAGAACTTCCAATTCCCTTTCAGAAAGAATATGCTCTTTATTGCTGCTGCTCTCCTCCGAAATCATTTCATGAAGGAATTCCCGTTCCTTTTCTTCCAGCTTTTCCTCTAATTCCAGGCGATACCTGGCTGTCATCTCCTGCATCAGCCCCCGTTCGAAGAAAAAGGGCTGCCGCAGTCCGCTGTCTGCGGCGTAAGTAATTACTTCGATCAGCAAATTTTTTAATTCGCGCCGGCTTTCTTTGCTCTGCTCTTCTTCCTTCTCTTTACTCAATATTCTCATCTTCAGCAAATCTGCCTCAATAATTCTATTCTTATTACGATTCTTCCTTGCAGATTTCAATATCTCATTTATTGTCTTTATCCCAGTATCCACATGGCCTCTGTCCGCAGACAGCTTTGCATAAACCAGCAAAGTATCCATTTCATTCCCCCGTTCTGCACCACGGTGAAAATCATGTAAAAAACGTTCCTCACATTCCGGATCACTATGGTTCCAGACTACGTATTTAATCAGTGCAGACCCAATCAGGCAATTATCCGGAAGACAGCTTCTTAGAAATGCTTTCACTTTTGCGCTGCTTTTCGTGTAATCTTCCGTCAGGCATTCATATTCGACCACATTGTATTGAAAGCTCAGATCCATCATCAGTGCCTCCCGGGATGTCACCTGTTTTGCCTGTTCGATTGCTTCTTTTGCCTCTTTTAGCTGCATTTTCTTCAAATAAACGCCGATCAGCCCTACATAGTAGGGCAGCTTTAACATTTTGTAATCATTCAGTAACGGGCTGCAGCTCTCATAAAGTTCCATGCACAGATCCAGTTCCCCAAGTTCTTCATAGATCTGGGTGCGTACAAAGGTTACAAAAAACCCCAGATAATGGTTCCCTGTCTTTTTCCATATACTGTCTGCCTTTTCCAGATAATCAAAGGCAGTCTGAATATTCCATTTGTAATATTGTAAAAATGTTTCCTTTACCAGCAGGAACGCCTTTGTTGTATCATTAATTGGAAAACTATCTATTTCTTCCATGGTAAGGAGGCGGATATCGGAATAGGAAAAAGATTCATTAACAAATAAATCAGCACATTGGATTGCTTTTCCCAGATTTCCCAGATCTCCCAGATCTCCGGAACTGCTTTCCCGGCTTAATTTTTCATAAACTTTTTTACAGATTTCAAATTCAAAATTAGCATAGTGATAAAAGAAATACTGTATGGCAAAATCTGAATTACTATATATTTCTTCAATCGGAACTTTACAAAAGTAGGAAAAGAAGATGGAATTTTGTGGTATTTGCACCAGGATATCCATTGCTTCTTCATAAGCTTCTATAAGAAACAGCTGATTCAGGCTCTCTTCATAATCCCCTGATTCGTATAGAATTTCAGATGCATGCTTATGTACTTTCCTCTGAAGATCAATATCTTCTTTTGCAAAGTGCTTCCTTAAATATTCCAGCAGGATCCCATGATAACGATACATGCCTTCCATTTCATCCACACATATCACGAATAAGTTCCGGTCAATGATACTGTCAAATGCCTCTTTTGCATCTTCTCCTGTCAGCTCCACACACATTTCTTTATTAAAATATTGAAAGACAGAAGAAAACAGCAAAAAATGCTGTTCCTGTTCCGGCAATACCTGAAAAATCTCTCTGGAAATGTATTCGTCAGAAAACCTGTTTTGAAAATTCAGTGTAAGTATCTCTTCTTCCGTCTTTCCTTTCAGGGAAAGAGAAAGAAGCTGAAGCCCTCCAATCCACCCCTCTGCGATCCGGCACATATATTCCAGCACTTGATCCGAATAAGAAAGCCCCAGTGTATTTGTAAGAAAATCCATACTGTCCCGGTATCCGCATTTCAACTGCCCCTCATCAATTACCAGAAGTTCTCCTTCCATGCCAAGCGCTCCCAGATAGACCTTTGGCTGCTCTCTGGTTACCAGCAGGATATGCAGCTGCTCGGGCATATTTTTAAATATCAGGTCGATTGTGTTTATCAGTTCCGAATCCTGGATCACCTGAAAATCATCCAGGATCAGCCAGCAGTCACCGGCAAAAGTTATTTCACCAAATAAAACCGGTAAAAACCGCTCCATATTATCCATCTGCATATTTTCGTCAAACAGATGAATCAGTTCCTCACCCTTTTCTCCCAGCTGGTCTCTGACCGCTTCCAGAAAATAACGCCAGAAGACAAATATATGGTTACTGTTTTCATCCAAGGAAATCCAGCGAACAAGTTCTAATTTTCTGTCGGAAATATAAGAACTCAGCAGCGTTGTCTTCCCGCTTCCCGCCTCTCCCTGAATCAGTATTACTTTATAATCCGGCACTTGATCCAGGATCTGATATAACTCACGCCGCACCACATAATTTTTCCGTGGTTTCGGTATTTTAAATTTTGATTGTAATATGGATGTATTAAACATAATTGAACCTTTCCGGACTGAAGCCTCTCCAGCGTGTGATTAAAAATTCATTTCCGCCATCTGCACGCCCCAGGCAATTCTTTATTTTACAGCAGGCCGGTACTTTCTGCAGTTTCGTACAATTGAGATTCCCGTCAATACCAATATGATTACCAGACAGTAACCCAGCTGCTGATAATGATGTATATTCAGACTTCCCTTTTCTACCCCATTCACAAATGAGATAAAATTCTTCTGAGGCAGCACATTTATCAGCCCATTCATGATTTGGCTGCTGTGCGCATAAGAATAAAAGGTTCCCCCTAAGACAGATGTCAGTACAATCAGTGGGGATGCAGTCATATTGGCACTGTCCATGCTCTTACAAAAAGTATGCATAAAGATCCCAAATGAAACAGAAAGCATACACAAAATTCCAAGCAGCGCTGCATATTCCCACAGGGATAAACCAATGTTCAGCCCGATTATCCGGGCAGCAGCCACCACACCCATACTGGGTAGAAAAAGCATCAGGAAAGCATATAAAAAGTGTGCTGCCAGATATTTGACAAAACTGATTGGCGAAACAGCGATCCGTTCCACTAAATGTTTCTCCTTATCTTCACCATAATATTCCATGTGCAGAACCCCCTGCATCAGCAGAATCATCACCAGGTATCCGATAATATTTGTTCCAACTCCCCGAATCCGGTCTGTTTCGGGAACAAATCCTGCCGGGTCTTTTAACGCCTGCATCACCATATTTTTAAAAGTATCGCCTTTGAGCGTCTGTATCCCATATCCCTCTGCTGTTGGTTTTATCACGGCATCATACCGCCCGCTTACTAACTCACTCTCTTTTGGTTCCTGCAAAACATAACTGATATTAAAATAATGCTCCAGCCCAATCTCTTCCCGGACATTTCCAACTACTGCAAGATTTCCAATCACCTGTATCTTATTCGTAAAGTAAATAGCAAACCCTACCATACAAATGGTAAGCACTAACGTCATTATAGCATTTTTTTTATTGCACAGCACCCTATCCAGATCATTTTTTAATATTTGTATCATACATAATCCTCCTTGTGGAAAAACACTCCGCACAGCACCACTATGATCACCGTCCCTGCTGCCAGCATAAATATAGTGGGTAATACCTGACCCAGATCCCTGTCATATATAATTGCAAACAGCGTATTCATAATCCATTTCACCGGAGACAGCAGGCATATCTTCCGAACAGTCTCTCCGAATCCATCCAGTGAAAAAAACACTCCGCCCAGCAGACATAATATGGTAAGCAGCGTACTTAGAATCTGATTCGTAATATTCTCACTTTTTAAAATACAGCAGCACATAACTCCCAGTGCTGACGAAAAAAGAATTGCCATAGTAAGTACCGCCAGCACATATCCCGTATACATTCCACCAATATTGACACCAAACAAATAATGCAGTATACCAAAATCAATGAAATACGCAATCTCCGTAAATAGAAATGCTGCGATAATCTTAGAAAAATACAGATAGGAATCCGGCTGTGGTGAGAAAATAATTCTCATATTTCCTGCCTTAATACGCTCCTCCATAAAGGAATTTGCACCGATAGTAGCTGCATTTAATGCACCGTAGATCATCAGGCTGATGCCATAGTAATCATAAGAAGTGATCTCTGTGCCATAACTACCCTCCATAAAAAATCCCATCACTCCCACCAGCAAAATTGGAAATGCTAAAACATAAAAAAGCCACATTGGATTTTTAGCCAGATTCATAAAATCCTGTTTACATATATTATAAAATCCCCGCATATAAAGCTCCTTTCTTAATCCGTTTATTCATCCCGAAGGCTTTTTCCCGTGAGGCTTAAAAAAACTGTTTCCAAGTTGGCAGTCCGGCACATTACATTGTTGATTTTGATATTCTGGGATAGCGCCAGTGATATAATTTTATCCAGGTTTTCCACATTTTTTAAAGTTGTGATTTCAATAATTCCTTCTTCTGACCTGATTTCCATAACACCTTCAATGCGGTAAAATTCATCAATACTCAATTCTTCTTCGGATTCTACTGTCAGAATAAATTTTCTTTTATCGGAAATACTTTCCTTTAGTTCTTCCTTCGTTCCCTCGGCTATAAGCAATCCATCATCCATTATGATAATACGTGTAGAAATCTCTTCCACTTCTTCCATATAATGTGTGGTGTATAATACGGTCATACCATGGCTGCGCAGTTCCCGTATGGATTCTAAAATGTGATTGCGTGACTGGGGATCAATTCCCACTGTTGGTTCATCCATAATAACCAATTCCGGCTCATGGGCAATGGCACACGCTATATTTAACCTGCGCTTCATACCACCGGAAAATGTTTTCACTTTCTGATTTTTACGATCCTTTAATCCGACAAAGGAAAGTGCTCGTTCTGCCTTTTCACTTAAATCTCTCCCTCTCAGCCCATAAAGAGATGCAAAGAAACGCACATTCTGGATAGCGGTTAGATCTTCATACAAAGCCAGATCCTGCGGTACAACTCCAAGATGATACCGGTACTCCTTTTTTGTATCCCGGATACACTTTCCCTTATATTGAATTTCTCCCCCGTCTGCCCCCAGCACTCCTGCAAGGATATTGATTGTCGTACTTTTCCCCGCACCGTTTGGTCCAAGGAAGCAGAGAATTTCACCCCGCTTAATCTCAAACGATATTTTCTTTACCACTTCTTTATCTCCATAACATTTTTCCAGGTTCATTACCTTTATTAATTGATCCATAGGGATACCTCTCATTCTCTCTGTGATTTGTTCCTGCCATTACTTTAACATCCGGGACAAAAAAAGAAATCAACCGAAAGGTTGATTTCTAAGGTTGAACTCTCTATTTTTACGTTATTCAAACATATGCTATCTAAGCAGCCCCATACTCCCCGTAAGTTTATTTACCAGCTTCTTATTGCCGCATATCGCAATACCAAAGTACTGCAGTTTTTGTTCATCTATGCTGCTTAACTTTTTTGTAAAATCTTCATAATCATTACAGCTCTGCGCCACATCTGAAAAATCTGCAACCGTAAGCTGCTTGAATTCTTCTGTATAAAGTCTGCTCCGCAAATCCTTTATGATTTGAACATTTCCCTTCAGGATGGGAACCGGAAATGCTGTAATTCCCAGATGTTCATTCTTAGTTCCATCCGATACATCCGCCCCTACTATCTCCGGATGTTGTCTTCCCAGTGTGATTCCCAGGACTGCTGCCGTATTAGCAATAATTCCCAGCGGAAGATTCTCATCAATTACCATGACACATTTATCATTTTGACTGTCCATTTTTGTTCTCCTTTGCATCTGATCTATCTTTGCAAAGTATAACACACACTAAAATAGTTCTCTTGTATGATATTGACAATCTCTTCTGCTTTTCAAATATTATGGTTCCAAACTTTACTCAGAACTATCGCTCATCCTTCACCATTTGAAGAAAATATTCATGGACTCGGGTATCCGCTGTAACTTCAGGATGAAAGGCAGCTCCAAGCTGATTTTTATATCTTACTGCTACTATTTTGTCATCAACCCTTGCCAGTATCTTCACCGCCGGATCAGCGATTTCAATGTATGGTGCTCTGATAAATGTCATTGGAATCATGCCGACTCCATCCATATGTCCCTCTGTATGAAAGCTGCCTAGCTGTCTGCCATATCCATTTCTTTTTACAGTAACCGGCAGTGTTCCGAAGTGGACCTGTTTATCGTTGGATAACTTTTCCGCCAGTAGGATCAGTCCTGCACAGGTTCCAAGCACCGGCATCCCGTTTTTGATCTTTGTTTTTAAGATATGGAATAAATCCAGCTCTTTTAAAAGCTTCCCCATTACTGTGCTTTCCCCGCCCGGCAGGATAAGACCGTCAAACGCTTCCTCTGCATCCTTTTTCTGCCGTATTTCGATGCAGTCTGCGCCCAGTTTTTCAAGCATCTTCTCATGTTCTATAAAAGCCCCCTGAACTGCCAACACTGCAATTTTCACTTTATTTTCCCCTTTCTGCCATTAAAAGTCCGATTTCCTGCTCATTGATTCCCACCATTGCTTCCCCCAGGTCTTCCGACAATTCAGCCAGCATTTTAGCATCCTGATAATTGGTTACGGCTTTCACAATTGCCTGTGCCCTCTTTGCCGGGTCGCCTGATTTAAAAATGCCCGATCCTACAAAGACTCCTTCCGCTCCAAGCTGCATCATTAATGCTGCATCTGCCGGAGTTGCAACTCCGCCTGCTGCGAAATTAACAACCGGAAGTTTACTGTTCTGATGCACATATTCTACCAGTTCATAGGGTACCTGAAGCTCTTTCGCTGCCTGAAATAGTTCATCCTCCCGCATGGAAACCAATCTTGCTATTTCCTGATTCATCATTCTCATGTGACGGACTGCCTGCACAATGTCACCGGTTCCCGGCTCCCCTTTCGTACGTATCATGGAAGCTCCTTCCGTAATTCTCCGAAGCGCTTCTCCCAGATCTTTCGCACCACATACGAAGGGAACCTTAAATTTAGTTTTATCAATATGGTACACATCATCCGCCGGAGACAGCACTTCACTTTCATCGATATAATCTATCTCAACTGCTTCCAGAATCTGCGCTTCCGCAAAATGTCCAATCCTGCATTTTGCCATAACCGGAATCGTCACTGCCTCCTGAATTCCACGAATCATCTTTGGATCGCTCATTCTGGATACCCCGCCGGCCGCTCTGATATCTGCCGGAATCCGCTCAAGTGCCATAACCGCACACGCTCCGGCATCCTGTGCTATCTTTGCCTGCTCCGGTGTAGTTACGTCCATGATAACCCCGCCCTTTAACATCTGTGCCAGTTCCTTATTTAACTCATATCTGTACTGTTTCATTTAAACACTCTCCTTGTTATCTATCTTGTTGTAATGGTTGTCAACGGCAAGTAAATATTTGTATGGCTCATACATTTTCCAAATTAAGATCATAAGAATTCTTATCATTCATTGCAAATGAGCAATTTTTATGGTCTTACTATATCCGAAATGTGTCCTTGTTTCAAATGCCAGTTTTAATTTTTTAAACCATGCCAGTTCACCAATAACGAACAAACTTAATAACCGGAACCCAAAATTGAATTTCACTTTTTCCATCCTCATCTATTACTTCACCATAACTATTTTGCATTCCCCATCATTAAAATAACGGCAATGGATTCCTGCTTTATAGTCTTCGTATCCTCCGTCTCAACAAAATTAACTGCCTTTTATCTTTAAACACGGGTGTTTACGCGTAGTTTAAAAAGTGATAAAAACATATAAGGTTTACCCTGTATATGTTTTTACCACTTTTGACTCTCATACTATTTATATTAATCATAAAGATTTGCAAACAGCTTAGCTGCTAATCTCTGTCTAACACAATCAGCCTGGATATAATTTCCTCACAAATCTCTACAACATTCTTACCATCTGTCTCCACGACAACGTCAGCAGTGGCAAGATATTTTTCACGCCGTTTTTCCATTAGCTCTTCTATGAATGCTACATTCATATTATTGTTCAGGATCGGACGTTCCCGGCTGTCCTTCACGCGCTCGAAAATTGTCTTTGGTGAAGCGGTCAGCAATACCACTCTTCCATGCTTCTTCATATGTTCCGCATTGTCCGGACGCATTACAACGCCGCCTCCGCAGGATACAATTGCCTGGCTTTTTTTCTGAAGTTCAATCAGCATATTACTTTCCAGATTACGGAAATATACTTCTCCATACTCCTCGAAGATTTCCGGTATTGACATTCCCTGCTTCTTAGCAATCATTGCATCCATCTCAATACGCTCCATCTCAAGCATTTTCTCAAGACCGTCTGCAACCGTACTCTTTCCAGCCCCCATGAATCCGATTAAAAAGATATTATAGTCGAACAAACTCTTTGCCTGTATCTTCCGGCTGTTTTTTACAATATATTTAAAAATATGTAAAATCTCTTCTTCGAATTCATTATTCCCAACTTTCTTCTTCAGGGCATCTTCCTGTTTCTTCTCCTGTTCGGGCTGGATAATCGGCGTACCTGTTTCTTTTTTGTATTCGATAATATCCTTTATATAATTCATGCGTATTACAAGTTCCTCAATGATGCGGTCGTCACATTGGCTTATCTTCTCTCTGATTTCTTCTAATCTATCCATCTGGGCTGTTCCTTTCTTATATTTCTATGCTGTATTATAACAGTAGGATGAAAATTTTTCAACATTTTAATACTTTAAAGCGAAAAAACTTCTTATTTCTTTTACTATATGTAGTATTCGCCTATTTCATATGATATAATTTAATATAATTGCAATTAATAGAAAGGTGAGGATGCTCCATGAACTTAAACCAGCTATACTATTTTCAGACGGTCGCAAGGCTGCAGCATTTTTCCAAGGCTGCTGATGAACTTCATATCTCCCAGCCCAGTTTAAGCTACGCCATGTCCAGCCTGGAAAAAGAACTTGAAACCTGCCTGTTTGAGAAACAGGGCCGGAATGTTGCACTTACGAAATATGGAAAATTTTTTCTGGAGCATGTTGACCGCTCCCTGGAAGAACTGGAAGCAGGTATCCGACAATTAAAAAAATACACCAGCAATACAAAAGGGCAGATTGATATCGGATATGTATATCCTCTCGCCCCCAGGTATATACCAAAAATGGCACGCAGCTTTCTGGATCTCCCTGAAAATAAAGATGTAAACTTTACTTTTTATCAGGGTATTACATCTGCTTTAGTTTCCGGTCTGAAAAGCGAAAAGTATGATCTTATCTTTGCATCCCAGGTTCCCGCCGAAACAGATCTTGAATTTGTTTCCCTGATCGAACACGCACTTTCTGTCATCGTACCACTTAATCATCCGCTGGCGAATTTTGACCGGATTCATTTTCATGAAATATCCAACTATCCACTTGTTGTCTACAATAAAGAAACCGGACTTGGGCAGCTAACACTAAAGCTTTTTAATATATCCAACATAGAACCGCAAATCATATGTGAGGCAGAAAATGAACAGGCTTTATATGGACTTGTGTCCGAAGGGTTCGGTATCTCTCTTGCAGCCGTAATCCCTGAAATAAACCTGTATCAGGTAAAGGCAATTCCTGTCATTGAAGGCTACTGTAAACGTCATATCCATATGGCATATCTGAGAAATCATTATCAGACTCCAGCCATGAAACGCTTTATTGAATATGTCAAGTCACATGAATTTGAAATATAATTCAGAAAGGATCAAAATCATGCAAAAAAGGAAATTGGGTAATACCGGTTATCAGATCAGCCCCGTTGTCTATGGGGGAATTGTATCTATGGATGATGGTCAGGATGCTTCTGACCGCTATGTGGAATATGCTATTCAAAAAGGAATCAACTATTTTGATGTGGCCCCCTCCTATGGCGATGCCCAGGAAAAGCTGGGTAATTCCCTGAAACCTTATCGTAATCATATTTATCTTGCATGTAAAACCAACTGCAGGCTGGCTGAAGATGCAAAAAAGGAATTGGATGAATCCTTTGATCTGCTGCATACAGACTATTTTGATGTTTATCAGATGCACGGACTTGCAACTATGGAAGAACTGAACACCGCTTTTTCCAAAGGCGGGGTTATGGAAACCATGTGCAAAGCGCAAGAAGAAGGAATCTTAAAAAAGCTGGGCATCACCTGCCACAGTGAAGAGGTGGCTTTAGAGGCACTTAAACGCTATAACTTTGACACTGTGCTCTTTCCTTTAAACTGGGGAGTAAATCTTGGAAAAGACTTCGGTACCCGCATTGCAAAAGCAGCCAAAGAAAAAGACATCGGTTTGCTTGGCATGAAAACCCTGATTCACCGCGCATGGATAAATGAAGAAGAACGTACGGAATCTTCTTTTCCAAAATCCTGGTGTAAGCCCATTTCCGGCAATGAAGCCCTGGGGATTGCTGCCATTAAATATACACTTTCCATGGGTGCAGATGCTGTTGTACCGCCTGGAAATTTCGAAAGTTTTTCTTTCGTTGTGGATCATATCGACGAATGCCTGAACCATCCTTTGTCTGATAAAGAAAAAGCCCTTCTGGATGATGAACTAAGAAAGATAGATGGGCTGTATTTCTTCTAATTAAAGGTCTTTCCACCCAAAATGGATGCCGGTATCATAGCTGCCGGCATCCATTTAATACGTTATTCTTCTATATATAAATCTACTAATTGATCACCTGCCTGCTCTCTGATATCATCATAGACATTCTGTGCCAGCTTTTGCATTTCATCGTGTACTTCATTCGAAAGTTCGATTCTTTCCACGCCTGCTGCTTCCATTATTTCAATCCTGTCTTCCACCCGGATATTAGCCTGTTCTCTGGCATACTCTGTTGCCGATTTTGCTGCTTCCTGAATAATCTTCTGTTGCTCCCGGCTTAATTTATCCATAAAATCTTCACTGGCAATCAAGGTAATCAAATGAGGCACATGATTCGTCTCTACCATATATTTTTGCTGTTCATACAGTTTTCCGGATACAATGACTTCATATGGATTTTCTTCTGCATCAATCGTGTGCTGCTGCAAACCAATATATACTTCACTGAATGCCATCGGGGAAGGGTTTGCTCCCAGATCCTGCCAGAATTTTAAATGATTTGCATTTTCCATGGTCCTTATTTTCTGTCCCTTAAATCCGCTTATATCCTGGATATTCTTATTTGTTGTCATAACCCGGAAGCCCTGATCTGCAATCCCCAGCAATTGATAACTGCTTTTTTCATATACTTCCTGAATTGCCGCATAAAATTCCGGATTATCGATCTTCTCCCGTACTTCCTCAATGGTAGTACTTGCACATGGAAGATCAAAAACAGCCGTTTCCGGCATAAAGCTTACCTGTGGAGCCGTATTTTGCACTACAAAGGGGATATCCCCATCCGCACAGCTTTCTAAAAGTTCTCTGTCACCGCCAATTACCCCATTTGGATACACGGCTATTTCCATAGATCCGTTACTGCGCTCCATTACTTCCTGGGCAAACTTTTCACTATACACCTGCGTCACAGTATCTTCCGGACTGCTGGTACCCAGTGCCCATGCATAATGGTTTTCTGTTTTGCTGCAGCCACATAATACACTAATCATACTGATCACTAAAACGGTAATGCCTGCTTTCGATAACTTTTTCATTATGATGCCCTCCTTATAATGACAGGCTGATAGCCGGAATGAATGTAATCAGCAGCAATGCGATCAGGAAGATTAGAATCATCGGCAATGCTTTTTTAGCAATCTGCATTACCGGCACTTCTGTCATGGAACTTGCCACAAATAAATTCACGCCGATTGGCGGAGTAACAAAACCAATCGCCAGGTTAATTACCATAATAATACCGAACTGAATCGGGTCTACACCAATTCCCGTAATGATGGGAAGCATGATCGGCGTTACAATCAAAATCGCAGGGCTGGTATCCATAATCATTCCCACAATCAGTAAGAACACATTGATAACCAGTAAAACTGCCACCTTTCCCGAGAAGGAATCTAAAATCCATCCGCTCACAAGCTGCGGAATCTGCATAAGAGTCAGTACTCTTGAAAAAGCGCTGGACGCTACCAATATAAATAATAAGGGTCCATAGGTTCTGCAGGATTCCACACAAATTGCATAGATATCTCTCACATGAATTGATTTATAAATTACAATACTGACAAACAAGGCATAGAAAACAGAGATTACCGCCGCTTCTGTCGGAGATGCAATTCCACCATATATACATCCTAATATAATGACCGGAGTCAGAAGTGCCCAGACTCCATCTTTTAAAAGGTGTAATAATCCTTTCTGACGTAATTCTCCAACAACAAATTCAATCTTTTCCCGATCCTCTCCATATCTTCTGCAATAGTAATATGCATACCCCATAAGCAAAAGGGCAATTAAGATACCGGGAATAATTCCAGCCTTGAACATAGCTCCTACCGATTCCCCTGAAGCCATTCCAAATAAAATATAAGGTATACTCGGAGGAATAATAACTCCCAGTCCCCCTGCTACTGCTACGATTGCAGTTGCAAAGACTTTATCATATCCAAGATTTATCAAAATAGGAATTGTCATGCTTCCCACAGCTGCAACAGTCGCAGGGGCAGAACCTGATATCGCCCCGTAAAAGAGGCAGGTTATAATTACTGCACAGGGAATTCCAGCCTTTCTTTTTCCAATAAAGAAAGCAAATACATCAAATAATTTGCGGGATACACCACCTCTTGCCATAATAATACCGGATAATACAAACATGGGGATAGCCAGGAGCGGGAAACTGTCAATTCCTCCCAGCATGGAACGAATCACATAAGTCGCACTGGCGGTGAAGCTGGAATCTGCCATTCCCGGCAAAACCGAAACAATTCCTAAAGATGTTGCAATTGGTATGGATAAAAATAAACATGCAATAAATATAATAAATACAACTACACTGCTCATGCTTCCTTCCCCCTTATCATTTGAATTTCTCCCCATATCTGCTGTACGGCCCGTAAACATACAAGCACGAAACATACAAACGGTGCCGCCTGAACAATATACATTGGCATCTCACAAGCTGTACTGAGCTGTCCGCTCTCTACCGCTTTCATCATATACGACCAGGAAAAAGGAATCAGGTAAGCAAAAAAGATCAATTCTGACATATGTACAATAATATTAGCAGCCGCATGCATTTTAGGTTTTAATTTACTGGTAACCTGTTCCAGGCGGATTGCAATTCCTTTTGTCATACAAAAACTAATGCTTAAAAATCCTGACCACACAAACAAATATCTGGTAATTTCTTCTGTCCATGCCATCGAATTATTGAATAAATATCTGGCGCAGATCTGAATCCCCATAATCAAAGTCATTATCATCAAAAATGACACCATGATAAACTCTTCAAAATTCTTATTTAACCATTTTAAAGCTTTCATACCTTCTCCTTTCGGTTCCATGATCTTTTAAATTCGAAAAAGCAAAGCCCCCACTATAACCTTTTCGGTTCCAAACACGATTAAACTATGCAGCACTGGAAATCATTTTTTTATACCTTACATTTACAAAAAGTGCCAGGGCAACCCCTATAACCGTTACAACAATATTTAAAACCATTACCGCTTCCGGTCCGCTGTTTGTGCTCAACTGCCCTGCAAATGAAAGAATTGTATAATTAGACAAGCTGGATGCAATCATAATGATACTTGTAATCGTTCCCTTGATGGAAGGAAAAAGATCATTTACTGTTGCAGTTGCCAGCTGCAATACCCCTCCTGCTGCAGAATACCCGATAACAAATGCACCAACCAGACATATCAACGGTGTTTTTATAACAAGTACGATGATCAGCATCAACGTTGCAATTGCAGGATAAATTACCAGAAAACGAACCTGTTTAAACTTGTTCACCAGAACCGCTGTTACAAACAGCGCTGCAATAGTTCCAGCCGAATACCAGGTCTGCATCATGCCCGCATCTTCCATACCTGCTATCTGAGTTCCGAACTTTTGCGAACAATTCATCCACAACTGAAAGGTTGCCGTACAGGTAAATCCAATTGCAATTAACGCAGCACTTTCCGCTGTAAATTTTGCCTTTTTCAGATTTGCAAAAAAGGAATCCGGCTTACCATCGGCTTTCTTCTGATTTTCAATCATTGGCACCTTTATAACTAAGATACCGATTACAGCAATTACTGCTGCAGCCGCAATCATAATGACATTATACGACATATTGCTTGCAGCTACAAATCCCAGCATAAATGGCAGTAACAACTGTGAAGCAGAAATAAATAATTTTGTCAGCATTGCTGCCAGTCCGGAACGCGGTTCCAATATTTCTACACATGCCGGTATAACTCCTGTATCTAAAAATGAATTTGCCGCTCCACCAAGGATTGCTGCAATATACGCAACTGCCAGATTCGGTGAAAATGCCATACCAAGGAAGAATATTGCATATGAAGCCACACCGATCAGCGTTGATATTCTTCTCCCAAGCTTATCCGAAATTGGTCCGGAAAAAGGCAGCGTAATCAATCTCCCAAGTCCCAATGCCGCAGCTACCATCGTTACCTTGTCATCTCCTGTTCCCCACTGGGCCGCAAGTGCCTCTTTCATAACCTGCTGTCCTAATATAGAGGCCCCGATTCCGTGGATAAAATAATTCAGATACAAAATAAATGCACTAGGATAATACTTTGATTTTCTCACCGCTTCACTCATTACTTCCTCTCCTTTTACCTGAATTCCATCACTTTTTGGATATTTCTCCCTGATGTTTGTAACATTTATTGAGATTATTATATCAATTAGATTCAATAAATACCAATCGTTTATTTACTGTTATTCATAGATATTATCTATAATTATACGCTCTGTTTTCTCATTTTCCATTCACTTGAATACATTAATGCACTAAAGAAATAATTGACTTTTTCTGTCAAATAGTTTACTATTAAAAAATCATATATCACAGAATTTTACTGATAAACAATGAGCTAATGAAAGGGGATTATAAAAATGGCAAGAAAAATAACCGGACATACACGTCTTGCATGTCTTTTAGGAAGTCCAGTAGAACATAGTATTTCACCCGCAATGCATAACGAAGCATTTAAGCAGCTGGGTCTTGACTGTGCATATCTGGCATTTGATGCCGGTGTGGATAAAATGCCTCAGGTAGCAGAGGGGCTTCGTGCAATGAATGTTTTAGGTTTTAATATTACAATGCCTGATAAAAACATCATGTGTGAACTTTGCGATGAACTTTCACCCGCTGCAAGGATTGGCGGCGCTGTGAATACCGTTTTAAATGATAATGGAAAATTTGTTGGTTATACAACAGATGGCACCGGATTTATGATGGCATGTAAAGATTCCGGATTTGACATTATAGGCAAAAAGATGACCCTGTTAGGGGCTGGCGGCGCTGCCAGCGCTATTCTAATTCAGGCAGCTTTGGACGGTGTAAAAGAAATTTCTGTATTCAGCATTCACGACGCATTCTGGGATCGTGCTGAAAAAATCGTCGATACGTTAAATGCAGAAACAAAATGCAAGGTAACTCTATTTGATTTTGATGATCCTTCCGTCCTGAAATCTGAAATTGCCGGAAGTGATATTCTGACCAATGGAACAAGCGTTGGTATGGCTCCAAATACAGATGGCTGTCTGATTACCGATACCAGTGTTTTCCATGAAAATCTGATGGTTTTTGATGTAATTTATAATCCAAAAGAAACAAAGCTACTAAAGCTTGCAAAAGAATGCGGATGCCGTACCGCCAACGGTATGTATATGCTTCTATACCAGGGTGCAGCATCTTTTAAGATCTGGACCGGGCAGGATATGCCGGTTGATATTATTAAAGATAAATATTTCAAATAATAAATTTCCATGTGTAAAAGGACAGGAGGCATATCATTTCAGATTGAGCTCTCCTGTCCTTTTCTTGTATATTACTTTAATCGTTTTTCTTTTTTTCTGTATTTTATTCCTGTGTTTCTTTATTCCCTAATTCCACAGCCTTTTTTTCCTGATCTGTTTTTAACTTTTGAACTATCTCAACAGACAGACCTGTCTTTCTGGCAATGGTTTCTACATCCAGGATATCGATCAGATTCTTTGCAATATCTATCGCTTTCTTTTGTTCACCCTGCTCTATTCCTTCCTCCCTAATCATGATTTTTTCTTCCCATTGCTGCAAATACCTTACCCCCACTTCTTCATTGCGCTTTATGCTTGAGACGCGCTTATGTATCTTGTGAATACGCGAACTTTCGCATTTGCGGCAGACTTCATCCGTAGAGCTTTCAACGTAATGCAAAAAATCAATTAATTCCTGGCTTACCCCTTGCCGGTCTATCCCCTTTGTATTTAAAAAGATCCTAACTGCACCATCTTCTAAAACAGTGCCAGGCAATTCCTCACACTCCATCCTGCAAGTATAACGATACTTTCCAAATCCAAAAAGATCAAAACAAGCGATCATAATCATATAGGAATCATTTAGCTCATTAAAATCTATGACACCCGGTTCCAACAGGGATACATCCAGATGCGCCTGATAAAACCTGCCTCTCCTTGCCAAATTTCCTGCATTTTTCTGCTGCATTTCCATATTGTAGATTTTATCATCTGCATCAGCTGCAAAAACGTCCAATTTTATAGATCTTTGTGAGGTTGTAGTTCGAAATTCCTTTTCAGTTTCATTTTTCTTCAAAATTGTAATTTCTTTATCCAGTATGATTTCCAACATCGCTTGACAGCATTCCGGATCTTCTGCTACTTCATCAAATAAAAATCTGTCTTTCAGATCCAGTTTCTCTAACGGTTTCATCTTCTTTAATATTTTTTCCATGTTTGTCTCCTTTATTATAACATCAAAAATAAATTACAGCAACATCGGACTTTGCACTGTATCTACTATTTATCTTACATCTGTAAGCAAATGTATAAAATTATAAACTGCAATATTATAACACGCTTTAAGTCCCGATATTAGTTTATAGTTACCTGTTACTTTTCCATATTAAAATTAATCATTCATCCATTTACGTTAATTGGAGTTCCCAGCGAGCTGCCAGTAAAAAGAAATATTATAGATATGTTATATACAATAAGACTACTATATTTTATGTAATTAGTCAATAATATATTTATTAAAATGTATATTTATTTGCAATAAATTTTATATATATTTAGTGATATAAGCGTAAAATTGCTAATTAATTCACCACTATTGCATTTCCTGAGATCACGGCATAATTTATAGTCTTTCTCTATTGATTATGGACAAATTAACAATTTGTTTTACTAATTATCCTGTATTATAATAGAATCAACAAAGTTGTTAAAGTATTAACACTTACACAAAACGGAGGAATCAAAATGAATAATTATCCTAATATTTTTAATCCCCTCAATATCAAAACAATGACACTTAAAAATCGTATTGTTATGACCCCTATGGGTACTAATTTCGGGGAACAAAATGGTGAAATGAGCTTTCTGCATATTCAATACTACGAACAACGCGCTAAAGGCGGCACAGGACTAATTATCCTGGAAAATGCCAGCGTAGATTCGCCGCAGGGCTCCAATGGCACAACGCAGCTTCGTATTGACCAGGACAACTATATTCCTCGCCTGTTCAAGCTCTGTGAGTCAGTACATAAACATGGTTCCTGTATCGCAATTCAGATTAACCATGCCGGAGCTTCTGCTGTTTCTTCACGAACTGGTATGCAGCCTGTATCTGCGTCCGACATACCATCCAAGGAGGGCGGAGAAATTCCCCGGCCTCTTGAGATAAGTGAAATCGAAGCAATTGCAAGAAAATATGGAGAAGCCGCCAAACGTGCACAGATAGCCGGTTTTGATGCTGTAGAAGTACATTGCGGACACTCTTATCTGATTAGCCAGTTTCTGTCTCCTACTACAAATAAGAGAACCGATGAATTCGGAGGATCTCCTGTAAACCGCGCCAGATTTGCTTCTATGGTTATGTCCGAAGTACGAAAAGCAGTTGGACCCATGTTTCCTATTCTCATGAGAATCAGTGCAGACGAAATGATCGAAGGCGGCAATACACTGGATGATATGCTGAACCTGATGGAATATTTCCAGGAAGAAGCCGATATCATAGATGTCTCAGCCGGACTGAACGGATCTATTCAGTTTCAGATTGATTCCAACTTCCTTCCGGATGGCTGGCGCTCCTACATGGCAAAAGCCGTAAAAGAAAAATTTAATAAACCAGCTATAACCGTTGGTAATATTCGTGATCCTAAAATTGCTGAAGATATTTTAAATCGTGGAGATGCCGATCTGATCGGTATGGGCAGAGGATTAATTGCGGATCCCGATTGGGTCAATAAAGTAGAGTTCGGGAATGAATGCGATATCCGCAAATGTATCTCCTGTAACGTAGGCTGTGCCGGCAACCGCATAGGCGTCAACCGTCCGATCCGCTGTACCGTCAATCCTGCTGTAAATGATGGCCAGGATTACCTGAAAAAACAGGTGAACAAACCTTGTAATGTTGTGGTTATCGGAGGCGGAACTGCCGGGCTGGAAGCCGCCTGTACTGCTTCTGAAGTAGGATGTACTACATTTCTGCTTGAAAAAAGTGATCATCTGGGCGGTCTGGCACATGAAATTTCTAAGATCCCGGACAAAAAAAGACTTGCTGACTTTCCTCACTATCTGATACACAGGGCAAAAAAACAAAAAAACCTATTTATCTTCCAGAATACATGCGCTAATGTCAGCAAAGTAAAAGAACTAAATCCTGATATTATCGTAAACGCCACCGGTTCTAATCCACTGCTGCCTCCAATTAAAGGGCTGCATGAGACAATGAGCAAAGAAGATACCAAGGTCTTCTCCATTTTGGATATGATACAAAATATCCCTCAGTATCCAGCCGATATGTCCGGCAAAAAAATTGTGGTTATCGGAGGCGGGGCAGTTGGATTAGATGTCGTTGAATTTTTTGCTCCCAGAAATGCAAGCGTCAGCATCGTTGAAATGATGCCTCAAATAGGCAAAGACCTGGATCCGGTATCAAAGGTTTCAACAAAAGCGCTTATGAAAAAATACAAAGTAAACCAGATGCCAAATACTGCACTGCAGGAAGTACACGATGACTACTTTCTAGTTAAAAGAGACGGGATAGAAGAAAAACTGGACTTTGATTATGGATTTGTCTGTCTTGGAATGCGAGCAAATTCCCCTCTGATGAACGATCTGAGAGACCATTTCTCTTCTAAAGAAGTTGAGATCTATAATATCGGAGACAGCGTAAGAGCACGGCGCATTATTGATGGTACACAGGAGGGACGCAATATCATAAATATATTAGAGCGAAGAAATTTCATATCATAATCCTTGCATAAGGCATGGAAAGAGGGGTGTTTATATTCTTTAACATCTCTCTTTTTTTATGCTTGTCATAACTGCTCTCAGGATAAACTATAGGACGTTACAATAATAAACTTTAAATTCTGATTATACTAAGAATCGGATTAGCTGTTTTATGAACAGAAATTATGCTGAGAATCGGATTAGCTGCTTTATGAACAGAAATTATGCTGAGAATCGGATTAGCTGCTTTATGAACAGAAATTATGCTGAGAATCGGATTAGCTGCTTTATGAACAGAAATTATGCTGAGAATCGGATTAGCTGCTTTATGAACAGAAATTATGCTGAGAATCGGATTAGCTGCTTTATGAACAGAAAATAACCGGAGCAGGAGGATGTTTATCCTTCCTGTTCCGGTATATAATAACTTAAATATTAGAACCATGTAAAATCTTCAAAACGGTTCTCAGCTCATCCACTGCAAGCTGCCCCGGCGCCGACGCCCGCCTGGCCGAACCAAACGTCAATGCTGAACCAAAGAACTCTCCTGCAATTCTGCTGACTGATCCCATCCACTTCATAGACATTGTAATAACCGGACAGTCTGCATATTTCTGTATATAATCATCTGTTGCAGCGAGCAGAGTAATAACATCCGCAGATGTATTTGGCATAACGGCTATTTTAGGGACATCCGCACCAATTGCTCTCATTTTTTTTAGGCGTTCCAGGATCGTATCCTGATCCGGAGTACTTTGGAACTCATGACTGGAAACAATTACTTTTGTATTACTTTGATGAGCAGATTCAATCACATTTTTACAGATCTCCTCACCCCTGAATAGTTCCACATCCACAAAATCTATCTCGTTGGCGGCTGCTGCTTCTTTGTTCAATTTCTCATAATTCTCCGGTGAAATTGCTTTTTCCCCGCCCTCTTCTGCCGTGCGGAATGTAAACAGCAGTGGAATGTCTCCAAGGGAAAGACGTATTTCCCGCAATGCCTCTTTTACTTTCTCCAGATCTTCGGAAGCATCAAAATAATCTACTCTCCACTCGACCATATCCGCACTTGCGGCCTTTGCCAAATAAATTTCTTCCAGCAGCGTCTTCACATCTCTACCTGTTAACGGGACACATATTTTAGGAATTCCTGCCCCCAGCTTCATACCTCTAACGTCCAATACTCTACTCATACTTATACCTCCTGCATATCGCAGGCCTGCCTGCGATACTGCCTTAATAAGTAGTTTGAAAGTGCTTTCCTTTCAAACTTCCTCCTGCTATTCTTTTTATCTGCCGTAAGTGTAAATCCCAAAGCTTTCTAACAATTCTAATCCTTTTTTCAAATCCTTTTCATAATTGTCAAATGTGTTAGCCTCATAGGAAATCAAACCCTTGTAGCATATCTTTTTTAATGTCTCGAATAAGAGACTATAATCAAATCCATCTTCCATCATTGGAACTCTTCTCTCCGGAAATGCATGAATGGGATTATCCACATGCACGTGCTTTATGAAGTCCGCATATTCTTCTATAATGGAATATGGATGTCCGCCGGCTGCAAACCAGCGAAAATCCAGTAATGTTTTTAAATTCGGGCACCCCAGCTCCTTTGCATATGCAAATGCTTCCGGTATGCTTACCACTGAATTACAAATAGAACTATGCAACGGCTCTAACATAATCGTAATGTTCTCTTTTGCTGCAGTATCACACAGATTTCTCAGTAATTCCCGGTTTTTTTTCACTGCTTCTTTTCTTTTTTCACCTTCCGGAAGACTTCTGGTACGGCCGTTTCCATATACAAAGTAACGAGCCCCCATTTGAGACGTCCTAAATACAGCTTTCTTTAGATACTCATTATAATATTGAAAGTCAAAGGTATCCTCTGCAATTACCACATCCAGTGGAAGCGGATTATCAAAAACTTCACTAGCCAGTCCGCTGTCCTTTATTCTTTTCTTTGCCGTTTCAAATTCAGCATCATCAAAGGACATAATTTCTTTGATATGTAATTCGATTGCATCATAACCGGCTTTTGCTATTTTATCTGCTTCTTCTGTAAATCCAAAATGGCTGATTCTCATTTTCATGGTTTCACCTCAAGGCTCTCAATCATTTTTCAAAATAACTTTTACATCTTTTGATTTACCGCTTGTAAGTTCCATCATTTTATTTTGCACTTCACTCATGGGAACTTCTGATGTAATTAACGCTTTCAGATTAATCTTATTTTCCATCAGCAAATCTACGATTTCATAGAGTTCGTCTACATAGCAATAGCTGCCATATAATTTCATTTCATGGGCAACTGCGTACTTATACTCAAATCCATCCATTCTTTCAACACCCATTCCAACCATGGATACTTCTCCGCCATTTCTTACCATCTTCATACTGGTATTTAGACTGACAGCTATACCCACCGCATCCATGCCTGCATACGCTCCATTGCCCCCGGTGAGCTCCATCACTTTTGCTACCGGATCTTCTTCCATGGAATTAATGGTATGGGAAGCGCCGCATTCTCTGGCTACTTCCAGTCTTTCGCTGTTAATATCTATGGAAATAATCTCACTGGCTCCCAGATATTTAAGGCACTCTACACACAACAGTCCGATGGGACCGGCTCCAAAAACAGTTACCGTCTTCCCTTTAACATCTTTCAGCATTTTCGCACCGCGGAGTGCAACAGAAGTTGGTTCAAACATGGAACCCTCCTCGAAACTAATCTTATCCGGAAGTTCGATTAATTTATCTGCCGGAACCACTACATACTCTGCCATGGCTCCGTCATAACTGCCAGCAGGCATTGTAGTTCCTGGAATAAAACGATTTTCACACAGATTTGGCAGCCCAGCCTTACAATCCGGACATTCTCCACATGGAATATTTGGATAAACCACTACCCTGCCGCCTAACGCTATGGCAGGATGCTCCACGCCTTCCCCATAAGCATCCACAACTCCTGAGAATTCATGCCCCATTACTAACGGCGCCTGCCTCATCGCAGACGTCCCTTTAAAACCCCCTGTATCTGATCCGCAGATAGACACTGCTTTGACTTTTATTCGAACCTGGTTTTTATCCGGCACCGGAATCGGTCTTTCCTGTTCTTCTATGGTAAATGGTGCAGTATATACATATGCTTTCATAATGAACCCTCTCCTTTTTGCTATTCCCCATATGCAGTATCTGTCAGTACTTTTAAACAGACACCGCATACCTACTATTTTAAGAAATTGAAATCTGAACCTTAATCTCCGTATTGTGCGGATCATTTAAAACATCAAATGCTTTTTTCCCATCTGCCAGATCATAGCAGGATGTAATCAGATCTTCTACCTCCAGCTTCTTATCTGCCAGCATCTGAGCTGCTTCTGCCATTTCTGTTGTAAACATATAGCTGCCAAGGAATTTTAATCCTCTGCCTACAATTTCCATGGGATCAATTTCTACATGCTCATGCATCAGCGCCACCAGCACAATTGTTCCCCCATTTCGTACCAGTTGGAATGACTGATTAATAGATGCACCGACACCTGCTGCAATAATAACTCTGTCCGCACCATATCCATCGGTATATTTCTTCACCATTTCTTCCACATTTTGATTACCAGCATTAATAATCTGGTTTGCACCACATTCTTTTGCTTTCTCCAAACGTGTATCTAAAATGTCAGAGACAATTACATTTGGAACACCCAATGCTTTTAGAAATTTTACTATAAGTAAACCAATGGGGCCTGCCCCTATTACTACTGTATTTTTTTCATCCTCTGTAAATCCTTTTTTCGCACAGGCAAGTGTTACGCCGCATGGTTCCAGCATTGCTGCTGCTTCATAGGATACATTATCTGCAATAGGAACAACCATCCACTCCGGTACTGCTACATACTCTTCCATTGCTCCATGTGTCTGGATCCCGCCAATTGCAGTCCCCATACTCTTTCGATTACCACAGAGATTTCCTTCTCCTCTTTCACAAAAGAAGCAGTCATTGCACAACACCATTGGATTTACCGTTACTCTCTGCGCTTTGGTTAGATTTGTTACACCTTCTCCAAGTTCTTCTATATCTCCGGAAAATTCATGGCCCAATACAAGAGGTGCCCGAAACCGGTCTGAAGCAACACGGTATGCCCCCAGATCAGAACCGCATATAGAAACCTTTTTGATTTTTATTAAAACTTCTCCTTTGCCGGGAACAGGAACAGGACGTTCTTCCAGTTCCAATATCCCCGGTCCTTTATATACTAATGCTTTCATCGTTTTTACGTGGCTTCCTTTCTATTCATTATTTTCTTTGTCCCGTAAACCGGCTTACCAGACGTGTTTGATGATTCTTCAAACAGGTTCTGGCACATCCCTGAGAAATGCTTATGTTAAGAAGTGCGGTCCAGTTTGCAGGGTGGATATGCCGGCATCCTCTTACGTTGGCCAGGCCAGTGTATAGATATGCTTTCCTCCATGTGTAGGCCCCTTTAATAATTTCTCGATTTCTTCCGGATCTCTCTGGCTCATATAAGAAGCAGGCGGCAAAACACCCGGAGGGCACGCTGTTAAAATATCATCATGTAATTTTACCAGATAATCACAGACTTTATTGATAGATGCTTTTGCTTTTTCGGGATCTGCTTCCGTTGCATGGCCTAATACCCCCTGGGGAGCTGTTACACACTCAATACCTGCATTACCAACCACACAGTGTCCGGGGATTGGATTTCCATAAATATCTCCGCCCCGGTCTACGTGTCCTGCCGGTAAAATACCATGTACATCGGTATCTTCTGCATCCTCCATATTACAAAGTTCCGGGAAGAGTGCAAGTGAAATACTCTGCTCTGCTTCACATGCATGCTGGAACGGACGGTTATAGGGTCCTCCGTGTTCCTTATCCATCAATGTCTGCCCCATAACACGCGGCAGATCCACAAAATACAGCATTGCCGGAACCTGATATTTTTTGCCCCATTCCTGTAATGCTACCGGAAGAGAATATTCCTGCCCGTGCATACTAATGAAAATCTGTTTCCGAAATCCGGTATTCCAAAATCCGGTGATAATCGCCCTTAACTGTGCAATAAAAATATCATCCGGAAGCGGGATAGTGCACGGCTGTCCAATATGGTGAAATGGATGGGAACCATACCATACCGGTTCAGCAACTGTACATCCAGTCTTTTTTGCTACCATTTCTGCAATACGGCTTACGATAAATGTATCTTCGCCGATGGGTCCGGAATTACCATGATTCTCTGTAGAGCCAACCGGGATAATTACAATATCATCCTTCTCCAATCTTTCCTCTACATCCCTTTTGTTCATTGTCTGATAATACATCTTGTCTGCCGACTCCATATAACCTTTGTTTGGAAAACTCCAATCTGACATAATATTTCCTCCTTTAATTGTGTGTTCTTATATATAATGGCTTATCCACTATTTTCATATTTAAGATACGGACTCTGCCAATGCCCGCAAACGCTGCTGGTAGCTGTCTGTTCCTCTGTTTTCCACCAGGTCGGTTACATATTTCCCTGCATCCATAATTTTATGGAAGTCAATCCCGGTTTCCACCCCCATGCCGTTTAGCATAAACAGGGCATCTTCCGTTGAAATATTTCCGGTAGCTCCTTTTATGTACGGACATCCGCCCAAACCAGCCAGCGAAGTGTCAATTTTGTCAATCCCTGCCGCCATAGCTGCCACCATATTCGCAAGTCCCATCCCTCTGGTATTATGCATGTGAAGCATCCAGTCCATTTTCGGAAATGCCTCTCTCAGCTCCATCACTCTGCGGTAAACCAGTTCCGGATTCCCTAGTCCTGCTGAATCGGAGAGTGATACCTGAGCAGCTCCGGCATCTTCGAATGCCTTTACAATCTCTATAATAAAATCAAGTGGTATTTCTCCTTCCCACTGGGATGCAAATGGCAGCGAAATAGATCCTGCAAATCCCATCTGATGGTCTCTTGCAATATCTCCTGATTTTGCAAAGCTCCTCATGGATTCAAGAGGTGAACGTCCTGCTCCATCCTGGTTATGCTTTGTACTTGCAGAGACATTCAGTTTAATCTTTCTGCATCCACAGTCTGCCGCCCTTTTTACATCATCCGGCAGATAAACCAACGCTCTGTATTCTACACCTTGTTTTTTATGAAGCTGTTGAAATACCTTATCTGTATCTTTCATTTTGTACATCGTCTCATACGTTGAAAATGCACCTACTTCCACGCATTTCACACCTGCATCCACTACAGCTTCAATAATTTTCACCTTTTCCTCCACCGAATATATCTTAGGAGCTGTTTGAAATCCGTCTCTGGTGACAACTTCGCACAGTGTTACTTTTTCTGGAAATCCCATCCGTCTCTTCCTCTCTTACTGTCATTTGGAAATTTACCTATTTATTTCCTGCTGACTCTCAATTCCACTTCTTTATTCCCTATCTGATGATGTCATTATACTGCCAGTCAATCCATAAGTCCAATTGAAAAATATCTGCAAATTCATAGTTTTTATCTATGTATCATTTGCAAGTTACCCTAATTCCTTTTCCCCCTTTACATTTCATTATTTTCTATGATACGATAATAAAAACCAGAAACAACAACCCTGCTCCATATGGAAACAGGGCGCAATCTTGAAAGGAGCCTTTATGCGCTTATTAATAAAAAATGGACGAGTGATTGATCCCTCCAGTAAAAAAGATGAGATAGCTGATATTTTAGTTGAAGATGATAAAATCCTTAAGGTAGCTGAGAATATTTGCGAGGACTCAGATGAAATCTTAGATGCAAGCGGGTGTTTTGTCATGCCTGGACTGATTGACCTGCATGTCCATTTACGGGATCCCGGACTGGAATATAAAGAGAATATTGAAACGGGTTCTATGGCTGCTGCCAAAGGAGGTTTTACAACAATTGTTGCAATGGCAAATACACTTCCCGTCATTGACAGCGGCGAAAAGATCTCTTCCATATATGAAAAAGCCGCAAGACTTTCTCCTATTCATGTCCTCCAGGCTGGTGCCGTTACAAAGGGAATGCAGGGTGAAGAATTAGCAGACATTGCTTCAATGGCTGCATGCGGTGCGGCAGCACTGAGTGAAGATGGAAAAACCGTCATGGATGCAGCACTGTATCAGGAGGGCTTACGAACTGCTGCCAAGTTCAATCTTCCTGTTCTGGATCATTGTGAAGATGCTGACCTGAAAGGTAAAGGGGTTATGAATGAATGTGAGACATCCAGAAAATACGGCCTTCCGGGAATCCCCAATGAAGTGGAAGACCGCATTATAGAACGCGATATTCAGCTTGCTGCTGAAACCGGAGCCCGACTTCATATCTGCCACTGTTCTACAAAAGGTTCCGTTGACCTTGTTCGCCAGGGAAAAGATAGAGGCATCAACGTAACAGCTGAAGTTTGCCCCCATCATTTTACATTGACCAGCGGGGACATTCCCCCTGATGATACCAACTATAAAATGGCTCCTCCCCTTCGTTCCAAAGAAGATGTGAACGCATTAATTAAAGGACTGGCTGATGGAACGATTGATACCATTTCCACAGACCATGCTCCCCACGCTGCACATGAAAAGGACAAGGACTGGCGTAAAGCTGCTTTTGGTATCGTGGGTCTGGAGACAGCCGTTGCCCTGACAATCACCCGACTGGTTGAACCGGGTTATCTTACTCCCATGATGATGGCCGAACGCATGAGTACCGCCCCTGCACGTATCCTTGGAATCGATAAAGGCAGCCTGCAGAAAGGGAAGACTGCGGATATCGTCATCATTGATCCTTCCCACGCTTATAAGATTGATAAAAATACTTTTGTCTCAAAAGGACGAAATACACCATTCCATGGATGGGATGTAAAAGGAAAGGTAAGACACACCATTTGTGACGGAAGGATTGTCTATAGCGATTTGTAGTATCATAGTTTTTATCTATGGATTTACCTATATTTTTCAATTAGACTTATATATTAAATTCGGATATAATAAGTTCATCGGTAGAGGATACCGATAAATACTCAAGCGAAAGCTTTGGGTATTTAATACATAAACCTCTGTTCTTTTAATAACTGCTATTCTCTCTATTTACCTCCGCAAGTAAACAGAGAAGAAAACAGTCAGAGGGTTGTCCTGCCCTCAAAAAAGAGGCATAAGCCAGTCTAAAGCATGTTTGAAACTTGCTTTTAACTAGCTTATGCCACTTTTTTATCGTATCAGAACCGCCATTTTACCCATCTGATTGTACAGACTTTCAAAATCCTCCGCATTTCTGACTACAATTCCATCTAAAGGATCATTAATTAAAACTGTTCCTTTTTCTTTATCATATCCACATAATACAACACAATGTTCCCTGCCATACCATCGGTAAGTCCTGCCATTTTCATAATATGTCAAATCAGTATATACCGGCTGCATCATATACATGGTGTTCCACACAATTACGGGATTACCTGCTTCTACATATTTGTACAGCTTTGTAAATGAAGTTCCCGTCAGGTCTGTAGCAGTCAGTCCCGAACGCTTCTCTCTTAGAAATTTATTTGCTGCATTGGTAATGGCGGGCGCATAACACCCTGCCCCATCCCAGGATCTTGGATTTCCAATATACGCTGAGACAAAATTATAGGAACTGTATTCCAGATAATTGTCCGCAATGGTCGTCTTTTTCAGTGGAAATTTATAATAGTTTAATACGTTTGTCAGCGCAACGGATTCACATCCGGTAGGAAGCTCCGGATTTTGCAGGATTGCATCCATACTTAGCTCATAAGAGGAAGCCCTGGTCTTTGTCACAATTCCCTTTGCATTAACATAGCTGTCTCCAACCCACTTCTTCGCTGCCATAATGCCGGTTTTGGTATTAAAATAATATTTCTTTCCGCTAATAGTATGCCATCCTGTATAGCGAACACCGGTTTTCTTATTTGCATAATACGTATTTCCTTTTACCGTAAACCAGCCTTTTTTGGTAACACCTGATTTTTTATAATAATACCACTTCCCTTTAATCTGCTGCCATCCACCCTTAAAGTTTGGAATCCACTTTCCATCCCGTCCAACAAAGTACAGTTTGCTTCCTTTGCCAATCCACTGGTCCGTGACACGATTTCCTTTTTTATCCACATAATAATTCCCAATCCAGCGGTTTTTCAACAATTTACCGTTTGCATCATAGTAGCGGTACGTTCCCTGAGATGTCTTCTTCCATCTCGCATCTGCCGTGACCGGCAGGCATAATAACAGGAACAGTATCAGCAGCGTAATCATTGCCGGTTTCTTTTTCATTTGTATCTTCCCCTATTCTATTTATCTTTCTCTCATTGTATCTTCCTTTTGACTCAATTATAAGTGCAATTACAGTATTGTTATTGTATCAAAACCGCCATCTGACCGGTCAGATCATATATCGCTTCGAAGTCCTCGGCATTACGTTCTATGATACCTTCTAACGGATCATTTACGGTAACGGTTCCCTTCTCTTTATCATAACCGCACAGAACCACACAATGCTCTTTCCTGTACCATCGGTAGGTCTTTCCATTTTCCGTATACGTGGCACCAGTGAATTCAGGCTGCTGCATATACATGGTATTCCATACCAGTACCGGCTGGCCTGACTCAATATACGGATAGAGTTCTTCCAATGGGGTTCCCGATATATCTTCCGCCCGCAGCTCAGATTCCTTTTCCTCCAGGTACTTATTCGCCGCCTTTGTAATTGCCGGCGCATAGCATCCCGCACCGTTTCCTGATCTTGGATTACCGACAAAAGAAGAAACAAAATTGTCAGAACTATAATCCAGGTACTGGTCCGCAATCGTTGTTTTCTTCACCGGAAAATCGTAAAATTTTAAAACCATTGCCAATGCCACGGATTCACATCCCGTAGGAAGCTCCGGTTTTTGAAGAATATTCTTCATCGTTATCGAAGCACTTGACGGCAATTTTTTAGTAACCGTCCCTTCCGGACCCACATATTTTTCACCAACCCACTGATTCATTGCCATTACCCCCGTTTCAGGATCAAAATAATATGTCTTATCATCTATAACATACCAGCCGCTAAGCCTCTGCTGTGTAGTTTTATTCACATAGTATTTTTTTCCGTCCACCGTAAACCAGCCGGTCTTCAAAATGCCCTCATCCGTGTAATAATACCACTTTTTATCTATCTCGTACCAGCCTTCGGACAACTCTTTTATCGCGTTTCCGTCTGCTCCCAGAAAGACTTCTTCATCTCCCTGCAGTACCCACATATTTTTTGCACGTCTCCCTTTGATATCTACATAATAATCTTCTGTCACTTCATTTTTTATTAAATGTCTGTTCAGATCCAATGGAGGTATATCACTGGCTTTTATCTTTTGTACTTCGTTTTCTTCACTAGGTTTCTCGTCTGTCTGTTTTTTTGTCTGTATCTGATTTTCTGTCTGTATCTGTGTCTTTGTCTGTGTCTCTGTCTGTGCCTCTGTCTGTGTCTCTGTCTGTGTCTCTGTCAGAGATTCTGTCTGCAGTTCATTATCTTCTGAGTTTTGTTTCATCCACTGGTTTAGGTCCAGCCAGTCCAGATTGTCTTTTGCCTTGTCTTTAAGGCCATTTAGAATCTGGTCCGTACTATCCTGCTTATTCTCTCCCAGAGATTTGGCACTGATGGGAAAACTTACAGCCATCACTACCAGGATCACTGCGCAGGCAGCCCATTTCTTCTTCATCGGCAGATTCTCCTATTCTCATTTACATCTCTCTATTTTATAATGCCTTCCGTGTTTTTGCAAGCCACTATTCCCGAAATATTCTTTTTCTATCATACCTTTTCCTTTATTTATGCCCCTGCATGCAGAATTTAGTCGTATTTAACCGAATTTGCAAAACAAGTGTCTGGGTGACGGGTAAGTGGGGATGATTGCCCGCACACTGCTTCCCTTTCTCACCGAAACCCAACACACACGGTAAACTTAGAAATAATAATCCAAAAAGTAAAATACACTTGACATTTAATGTAAAGCGCACTATACTTTAATTGTAAAGTTAACTATACATTTAAGCATAGAATTGGATCTGCTATCTACAAATACAAATCTAAATACAGCGGAGTATAATTATAAATTGCTCGGAAAGGAAGTGGATGGTTGCAAAATCGGATTCAGATACTTAGAAAAGAAAGACGAATCACACAAAGCGAACTGGCTGATGCGGTGGATGTCACACGTCAGACCATAATTTCCCTGGAAAATGGGAAATACAAATCATCTTTGGTTCTGGCTCACAAGATTGCCCAGTACTTTCAATTAACTATTGAAGATATTTTTATTTTTGATCTGGAGGAGGAAAATATATGTTAATGAAAACCTTAGCACCTACTGCTGCAAATGATCAGGAATTTATCAACATCCTGAAAAAACGTACTGCCTACTTTTTTATTATGATCGCCCTTGGCATAATAACGATTCTATGCTCACTCTATTTCTCATCGGGAAATCATGCTTATCTTTCTGACTATTCTAAAGGACTGTACTGCGGTATGGGCACCGGGTTGATTTTGGGCGGAATCCTGTTAATCGTCAAAATCCGGTTTACCTTAACGGATAAGAAAAAAGTTCATACTGCAAGGCTGAAAGAACAGGATGAACGCAACCAGGCAATTGCCCAGAAAGCAGTCCACTCAGCGTTGCTTATACTTCTTATACTGATATATCTGGCGATGTTAATTTCCAGTTTCTTTAACCTGGTTATCTTTAAAACACTGCTCTGTACAGCCATGGCATTCATGCTTCTGCTTGCAATAACGAAGTTTTATTACCAGCATAAATATTAACAGTCATTTTTAACTGTAAAAGTATAATAGGCAGGTGATTGAAATGATGAATGAAAACCCAAAAATAAAATTACTCAATATCGGATCTATGTTTATTCTCACCTCTAATCTGATACGTATGGTAAATTTCACATTTTTTCCGGAAGAACTTTCCCACTTTATCTCAGGCTTAGGTACGGGACTTATTCTCACAGCAGCCTTTTTTCTGATTATTTCCCCACGTACCGTCTGCAGGATTAAGTCTTGGAAAAAATCATTGTCAAAGGTACTGCTGCGCAGGTCTCTTTGAATTGGGTAAAGGCAGCTGTATATGCGGAAGCATTCTATCCAAAAAGGTATACGAAGGATTATTGCCGTTCGTATACCTTGATTATACTCCATTTACTATATTATCTTTTTCGACTGCTTAAAAATTTTCATTTCAATTGTGTCAATATCTATCAATATATGGAGCCCTTCTGGAATTCCATTTTATTCAGCCTCCATAAATTGAATTTTCCATTGTCTGCTTTTATCATCATTTCATGCACTCTTTCATTGGGATAAAATCTCGTAGTCATTACTTTTTCACCTTCATTTATAAAGATCTCCAGTATTGAGTTATCCACAAGTAAGTGTATCTTTTCCATTTTATCCACAAGCACTGCTCTTAAGGTTCTCCCGGCAGCCAGTCTGCCATGTAAACTTAGAACTACCTTCCTGCTGACCGGATCATAGCTGATGGACAGATCTTCTGCAATCCGTATTTCAAAACCCCCAGTTACAAAAAGCTCCAATTCATACATTGATAGATCTTTTTTCACATAACTGCCTGCTATTTCTCCCGTTATTTTTTCCTGACGGAGCATTTGCAGTTCCTCTGCAGGCCGTTGGTAAATCTGTCCGTTTTTCCATTCCAGTACCCGTGGTACACTCAGACAGTGCTGCCAGTTTTCTTTCTGTGCCGTAGGATTTTCATAATCTGCATCCGGCATACCTGCCCAGCCGATCATAACCCGCCGCCCTTTTTCATCCTGAAATGTCTGGGGCGCGTAAAAATCAAAGCCAAAGTCCAGCTCCGTAAAACCTCCCAGCCTGCACCGTGACGTGATCTTTTTATCTGCCGCAAAATAACCGCATTGATAAAGATTCTGGTACCTGATTCCCTCCGACTCTACACCCTGAGGGCAGACAGCAAGAATATTCATCCCATCCAATGGAAAATAATCGGGGCATTCCCACATATATCCAAATGGTAACTCACTGGTTATCCGATCCCGTATCTGCCAGTTTACTTTATCTACTGATTCAAAGACCAGTACTTCCCCAAAATCGTTTCCCGGCGCAGATCCCTGCCTTCTGGCTCCCTGTACCATATAATAACGATCATGCTCACGCCAGACTTTCGGATCCCTTACATGGCAGGTACAATCGGGTGGATAGTTCTTATTTGTCATAATACAGTTCTTATTTTCAAAGTGCAATCCATCTTTACTGACTGCCAGCACAGTATTGGATTCTCTTCCATTATTTACATAGTCATAATCGCCTAAATGTTTCACGTTGCCGGTATAGTACAAATACATCGTATCATCTTCTATATATGCCGATCCTGAATAGACTCCATGACAGTCATAAGGCTGATCTGCATAGAGGGCGGCTCCCAGATACTTCCACTCCGTCAGATTCTTACTTTTATAATGTCCCCAGAACTTTACTCCGCCATTTTCATCAAAGGGAGAATATTGAAAAAAAACGTGATAGTCTCCTTTATAAAAACAAAGGCCATTGGGATCATTCAGCCATCCGGTTACCGGCATCAGATGAAATCCAGGGCGCCAATGATCCTCATCCCATTTCTTCCAGGCATTCTGCTCCTTCTCCGCCACAAGCTTCATCAAATCTCTGTTCATCGCATTCATAATACCGCTCCTCTGATATCTTAAATTAGCAAATCTCAATAATTACATCCTGTTCTTCTGCCGGCTGCCCGGTTTTACAATTTACACTTTCATAGTCATCGGTATTTGTAACAATCACCATTGTAGTTGTATCGTATCCGGCTTCCTCGATACATTTTTTGTCGAACTCCAGAAGCAGGTCACCCCTCTTCACCGCTGCATCTTCTTTCGTATATGCTTTAAAGTGTTCCCCTTTCAGATTCACCGTATCTATTCCAACATGGATTAAAATTTCCAGACCGTCCTGATTGGTAAGCCCTATGGCATGTTTCGTTTCAAAAAATGTGGTGACTGTTCCATCAAAAGGTGCAACCACCCGATCTGCATAAGGCAAAATTCCAACTCCTTTGCCCAACATTTCCGAAGCAAATGTTTCATCCTTTACTTCGGATATGGGAATGACGTTACCTTTCAACGGACTGAAAACAGTTTTATTGTCAGTTGCTTCCGGTAGGATTTTCTCACCCTCTTCTATTTTTTCACTGTTAACTTCTTTTTGATTTTCTCTGTTAACTTTTATTTGATTTACACTTTCCACTTCTTTAACCTGATTCTTATAACCAAATAGCCACGTAAGTACAAATGCCGTACCCGCTGAGATCAGCATCATGATCAGGTAATGTGCCGGCTGGTTCAGACAAAGCAGAATACCAAAGATCCCGGTTACTCCTGTCCCTGTTGCTCCAAGTCCAACCACAGATGCATAGAGGGCACCGCATGCACCCCCTATGGATGCCATGATAAAGGGCTTAACAAAGCGAAGGTTTACACCAAAGATCGCCGGCTCTGTAATGCCCATAAATGCACTTAATGCAGACGGAACGGCCATTGCTTTTATTTTCAGGTCCTTTGTCTTAATTGCCACAGCCAGTGTTGCTCCACCCTGTGCCATATTTGCTGCCGAGGCAAGAGGCAGCCAGAAGGTCATTCCAAATTTTGCAATCTGTCCCAGATCTATGATGGTATACATGTGATGTACCCCGGCAACTACGGTTGTAGCATAGGCGCCGCCCATGATAAAACTGCCAATACCAAGTGGCAGGGCAATCAGCCACTGGACACCATCTAAAAGTCCATTTTCAACAGTTACAAAAACCGGACCTATGATAGAAAGCGTTAAATATCCGGTGACAAATACGCTGACTAACGGTGTAACAAACAGATCAAACATTGCAGGCACAATTTTATGAAGCCTTTTTTCAATCTGTGCAAGAACCCATACGGATATAATTACAGGAATGACATGTCCCTGGTATCCTACCATATCTACACTGTATAGTCCAAACCAGACACTCTGTGTAGCCTGCACTCCTTCGGTTGCCACTGACCAGGCATTCTGCAGATCCGGATGGATCATGATCATACCGATTACTGCGGACAAAAACGGATTGGCACCAAATACTTTACCTGCACTGTATGCAATGAGAATCGGTAAAAATGTATATGCCGTATTACTGAAGATTTTTGCAAAGACATAGATGGAACCGGAAGTATTAATATCCAGGAATCCATTGGCAACCATAAAGTTTAAAGCTTCCATGATTCCCATTAAAAAACCGCTGGCTACAATAGCCGGGATAATTGGAACAAAGATATCACCCAGAGTTTTAATCAGTCTCTGCAATGGATTCGCCTTTGATGCTGCCGCCTGCTTTAATTCTTCTTTACTGCTTTCTGAGATATCTGCAATCTGAATAAATTCATCATAGACTTTATTCACCACACCCGTACCCAGGATAATCTGCATCTGCCCCTGGGCGAAAAAGACTCCTTTCACCCCGTCTATATTTTCTACCTTTTCCTTATCCGCTTTTCCATTATCGGATATAACAAGACGAAGTCTTGTTGCACAATGGGCTGCTGAGATTAAATTCTCTTTGCCGCCGATCTGCTCATAAATCTCCCGTGCCACTTTTCTGTAATCCATTTTTCTCCTCCTCCATATGTTATCGATCTCACATAATGTTGAATTATTACCATATAATATTCCTTATAATTATGAGAAATATAATATGGTATCGATCCCATTTCTTTAATTGTATTTTACACGCTTTTCTCCGAATTGTAAATTATGAAACTACGCTAAATTTCAGGGATTGTTTTTGTATAAATTTACTAATAGCCTGCAGACCAGACATCCAAAAAAGATACCGCAACTGGCAGATCCCAATATGCGGCATTTTTTATCTTTATTAAGGTTTATTTCTTGCTATATTTATTATTTCCTTTATTACTGATCTTCTTTTTTTCTTACAGAATTCCTTTGAATAATTTCATAGCCCAGTTTAAGCTTTTTTACATGGGTTTCTTTTGCATCAATAAGATTTACCAGCATTTCGGCTGCTTCCTGTCCGCTCTGCTCATAAAAATATCTGGCTGTGGTCAGTTTTGGCGTAATAACTTTTGAAAACTGGCTGTCACCCATGCCCACGACGGATATATCTTCCGGTATGCGCAGCCCTTTTTCCCTAATACATTCAATAGCGCCAAGTGCAATACTATCGGTAACGCACACCACTCCATCCAGATCCGGCTTCTCTTCCAGGAGCTGTCTCATCTGCCGGTAGCCGGATTCTGCATTAAACTCACATACACGCATGGCTTTCCTATCCACGTCTCCGCCTGACGCCTTAAGCGCATTCAAAAAGCCTTCTTTACGATCCACACCTACCGCACGATCCTTTTCGGTAACTCCCAGATAACCGATATTACGGCAGCCTGCCTGTATCATACTCTCTGTCAAATCCCTTGCTGCGTGATAGTCATCATGAAAGACACTGCAATACCCTTCCAGTTCCTGTCCCAATATCACAACCGGTGCATCCAGAGATTTTAATTCTTCAATATGCTTCCTCGTAAATACTGTAGCAATGAACACAATACCATCCACATGGTTGTTACGAAAGACATTGATATATTCCAGTTCCTTCTGTAAATTGTTTTCTGTATTGCCAAGCAATATATGATAACCGTTTTTTGTAAGTATCTGGCTGATTCCATTTACCATATTGCTGATTGACTCAGAACTGATCTTTGGCACGATAACACCGATCAGCCTGGACTTCTTGGTACGAAGAGCCTGAGCGGACATCGATGGTACATAACCAGTCCTCTCTATTACATCACGGATCTTTTCCCTTTTCTCGTCACTTATGTAGCCATTATTAAAATACCTGGAAACCGTAGCTCTGGAAACCCCTGCTAATTCCGCTATTTCGCTGATATTCATAATGTTTTCTACCTTCCTTATAACAATTATTTATTTTGAGGTATCGATTTCATAACAACTGTAAAAAAGCTCCCGCTAAAAATCTAGCGGGAGTCTACTGCTCTTATACAAGCTCTAACAGAACTTCCATAGCTGCATCACCTTTACGAAGGCCAATCTTTACGATTCTTGTATAACCACCGTTACGGTC
Organism: Robinsoniella sp. RHS; assembly: GCF_001029355.1. NCBI lineage: Bacteria > Bacillati > Bacillota > Clostridia > Lachnospirales > Lachnospiraceae > Robinsoniella > Robinsoniella sp. RHS. The sequence goes on along the minus strand of NZ_JNGB01000039.1, from coordinate 957 downwards.
TGCATATTTAGGAGCGATTTCGGTAAATAATTTATCTACTAAATCAACCTGTTTTGCATTTGCTTTCTTACCAGCTGCTTCCTTCGGTACTTCCTTTACAGGATAAAGTACTTTTAACATCTGTCTTCTGGCATGAAGTCTGGAAGCATTGTCTTTTTTAATTTCTTTTTGAACTTCATCATAAACAGTAACTTTCTTACCATCTACAACTTCTTTCACTCTTTTGCCATCTTTGTCTTTACGAGCTACTTTAGCAGTAACTGTAACAGTTTCAAAGTTGTCTCTTTCTCTAACAGCCATAGCAATTAAGCCTTCTGCAACTTTGCGGATTTCTTTTGCTTTGGTTTCTGTTGTAACGATCTTACCATTGTGGAGTAAAGCGGTAACCTGATTTCTGATCAATGCTTTTCTCTGACTGGAAGTTCTTCCAAGTTTTCTATAACCTGCCATTTTATATTTCCTCCATATGTGGAACATTTAAGAATGCTCTTCGGGCTTACTTCATAAATGCTTTCTTGTCCATAATGTTTTATTATTATCGCCTGGCACAGGTACCTTCCCGAAGCTAGTTCGGGAAGTATTCACCAGCAACTATTCGTCGCTTGGGTTCAACTGTAATCCAAGTTCTTTCAATTTTCCTAATACTTCTTCTAAAGACTTACGTCCTAAGTTACGAACCTTCATCATATCTTCCGAAGTCCTGTTACACAATTCTTCTACGGTATTGATACCGGCTCTCTTTAAGCAGTTGTAAGAACGAACAGACAGCTCTAATTCGTCAATGTTCATTTCTAACACTTTCTCTTTTTCATTGTCTTCTTTTTCAATCATTACTTCTGCGGATTTCGCATTTTCTGATAAGTCAATGAATAAGCTTAAATGCTCACTTAAGACTTTCGCTGCAAGGCTGACTGCTTCATCAGGAGCTAATGTTCCGTTCGTATATACGTCTAATGT
>NZ_JNGB01000038.1:0-88631 GCF_001029355.1 Robinsoniella sp. RHS | reverse complement strand
ATAATTCTTCTGTTAAATATAATAAACCATATCCGGTAGCTTCTGTTCTTGCTAAAGATCCACCGTAGGATAAACCTTTACCTGTTAATACGCCTTCGTAAACGCCGCGGATTCTCTTATACTGTCCGAACATGTATCCGATTTCTCTTGCACCTGTTCCAATATCTCCTGCCGGCACGTCTGTATCAGCGCCAATATATTTGCAAAGCTCTGTCATAAAGCTCTGGCAGAATGCCATAACTTCTCTGTCTGATTTGCCCTTAGGATCAAAATCACATCCACCTTTACCGCCGCCAATCGGAAGACCTGTCAGTGAGTTCTTGAAAATCTGCTCGAATCCCAGGAATTTGATAATACCTATATTTACGGATGGATGAAGACGAAGACCGCCTTTGTAAGGTCCGATTGCGCTGTTAAACTGCACACGATATCCTGTATTTACCTGTACCTGTCCCTTGTCGTCTACCCAAGGCACGCGGAATTTGAATTGTCTTTCCGGCTCTACTAGTCTTTCAAGCAATGCATCTTTTCTGAACTTTTCTTCATTTGCTTCTACTACAACGCGTAAAGATTCCAGAACTTCTTTCACTGCCTGATGGAATTCAGATTCAGCAGGGTTCTTTTTCACTACCAGTTCAATTACCTCATCAACATATGACATTTTAAATCCTCCTTAGCATAAATGTTTTCCAGCAAAAAACAGACACTCCTCATACCATCTGCCCTTTACATTTTAGTTCCATTTTGTATTATATAATGTACAGAAGCTGATGACAAGTAATTTTTGACATTTCTTTACAATATATTTTGGGACCTTTTCACAAATATGACTTAAGAATCCGGATGGTATCTTCTTCGAATCCCAGAAATTCTTCTGCGAGTTCATATACCATATTGTGCACAACCGGATTATGGTCTACTGTTTTCTTGACCTCAGTAAGCCGTTCTTCTTTCTTTTGTATCATCATGTCAGCTATATGGGAAGTACTTACATTAAATACCGTACCTGCCTGCAGGGATGCCCAGCGTTTTGTCCTGTCACCCAGCTTAAGTGCCGTATCTGATATTCCCTTTTCCCGCAGGCTGTCAGCCGCTTTTTCTTCCAGTCTTGAATACCTGGCTGCCTGCAAATTCAAATCGAGTGCCAGCTCATCATCGTACACCTTGCTCAAAATGGTGTGTATATCAAGAAGTGCCGTTTTACTTTCTTTACAGATTCCATAGAGAATCTCTTGTTCTGCATTCGTAATCATGATTTATCACCTCGCTTTTTCATAGCATGCGTATTAAAATCATAAATTATGCAGATTCTTCTTTTCATGCATTATTTTTGCCCTATTCAAAACAGAGAGATGAGGATCCATCTCTCTGTTTCACCAGCCTGCAGGTTTTCTGCATTCAGACATTACGATCCGTCATTAACAAAATACTGCCGGATTTCTAAGCTTTAATCTACATGAACTTTTATTATTTTCTTTACCCCGTTACAGGATACGGTGATTTCAGCTCTTCCTTTTTTAAGTGCTTTTACCACACCTTTTTTGCTTACAGTAACGATCTTACTCTTACTGGATTTAAATATGATCTTTCCGTCTGGCTTTGCTTTTGCGGATATTTTGGCAGTTTTTCCTTTTTTCAGGAAAATTTCCATACCGCTTTTCACTTTCAGGCTTGGTTTTTTCACCGTTACTTCACATCTTCTTGTGATGCCGTTTGCTTTTGCGGTGATCGTTACCCTGCCTGATTTTTTGGCTGTAACTTTGCCGTTTTTAACTGCTGCGATTTTTTTATTGCTGGTTTTCCACACAATTCGTTTGCTGGAGCCTGTTATCTTTGCGTTTATTTCTGCTGTTGTCTTTCCTTTTGTATACAGTGTAAGTCTGGATCTGCTAAGCTTTAATGCAGGTTTTTTAACAGTTATAAGACATGTCTTCTGAATGCCGTTTGCCTTTGCCGTAATTGTTACTTTACCTGCTTTTTTCGCAGTTACTTTACCGTTTTTCACGGTTGCTATTTTCGAATCACTGGATTTCCAGGTTACTTTTTTACTTGGACCTGTCACTTTTGCAGTTAATTTAACTGTCTTGGTTCCTTGGGTATAAATGGTCACTCTGCTCTTGTTCAGCGTCAGCGTCGGTCCCGGTGTTGGTGCCGGTCTGGATTTTACCGTAATCGTACACACTGCAGTGATTGTGCCCAGATTTGCTTTTACTGCAGCTGTTCCAGGTGCAATTGCTTTCACCATTCCCTTTGTGTCAACAGAGACCGCTTTCTCATTGGATGAGCTCCAGGTGACTACTGCTTCTGTTTCATTAGTTAACGGGGTAAGCTGCAGCATATCTCCTGCTTCCATTTCTGCCTTGCCAGTATTCAGGGTCAAAGTTACCTTCACCAGCTTCATTGCATCCTGTAAATCCGCTATTGCTGTACGGATATCTTCATCACTGCTGTTTTTATTTTCTGCAGTTTCTTTAGCATCTAAAATTGCATTCTGTAAATCTGCATAGCTGCTCTTTGTATATATGCCATTGTCATTTTTAATAGCCTGTGCTTCTATAATTTTTGCATTTAATCCGGAAGCATCTGCCCTTAATGTGGTAAAGCTCACTATTCCGGGTTCTGACCGGTTTCCGGCTGCATCGTGTGCCGTGATGCTGATTGTGTATTCCGTACCTCGTAAGAGATCCTTTAATTCTACTCTGGTTTCCCCTGTTACTTCTGCAAGTATGCTGTCACCATTTTTCACTTCATATCCTGTCACTCCGATATTGTCGTTGGAAGGATTCCAACTGATCCATGCCGATGTCTGGGCTATGCGCTCTGCTTTTATATTGGCAGGCGTTGAGGGTGCCTCTTCATCTATCAGTTCGGAAGTTGTAAACGTAACGCTTCCCGGATCTGATTCATTTCCCGCAGCATCGTATGCAATTATATCAATTGTATATTCTGTTGCTGCAGCCAATTCCTTTAACTGGAAACTTGTGCCATCGGTTACGTTAGCTAACAGCGTCTCCTGATTCATTACTTTATAGCCGATTACCCCAATATTATCTGCAGAAGCCGTCCAGGAAATTTCTGCTGTATCTGATGTAACATTTTCAGCCTTAACATCCGCCGGTACTGACGGTTTTTCCGTATCCGGTTCCGCTGTCTCTCCAAGAGTGGTAAAGGATACACTTCCCGGAGCTGATTCGTTTCCGGCTGCATCATATGCCACAACATTTATGACATAATCCGTTCCAGGTTCCAGATTAACCAGTTGTACCTTTGTATCGGTTACCTGATCTTTCAGGATTACATTACCATTTTTAACCCGGTATCCTGCTACTGCTTTGTTATCGGCAGAAGCTGTCCATAAGATCATAGCGGTAGTATCGGTGATATCTTCCGCTCTTACATCGGCAGGTACTGTCGGGCTTTCCGTATCCGGTTTCTCTGCTGTTGTAAATGTTGCGGCGGCAGGATCCGAATGGTTGCCTGCTGCATCATATGCCACAATCGTCAAAGCATAATCTGTTTCCGGTGCTAATTCCTGTAAGGTAACTTTGGTATCTGTTACATCTGCTAATTCTTCACTACCATTTAATACTTTATATCCCCGTACCCCAACATTGTCTGCAGACGCATTCCAGGTAATTGTCGCTGAAGTGTCCGTAATATCGGTTACCTTTATATTTGCAGGTGCTGTTGGTTTCTGGGTATCTTCCAGTTGTTTTGTCTCGAAGGTAACACTTCCCGGCTCTGATTTGTTGCCTGCTGCATCAAATGCAGTTACTGTTATGGTATATTCCGTTGAAGGAATCAATCCATCCAGGCTGGCACTTGTACCTTCCGAGATATTTTTTATAATTTCATTTCCATTTTTTACTTCGTATCCTGTAACGCCTACATTGTCGGCAGATGCATCCCAGCTGATGTTAGCTGATGTACTTGTAATATCCTCTGCCTTTATATTATCAGGTGTGGTTGGTGCCTGGGTATCCGTTTCAGCTGCATCTACATAAGTAATGACAGGTGTAACATATGCAGAAGGACGACTTGCATTCTGACTGCCTTCATTGTTGATCTCAAGCCTGATATAATCCCCTTTTGCAACCTGCATAGCGGAAGGAGCAATTTCCACACCGCTTCCATCATTTGGTATCTGAACTTTTTCACCAACCTGCTCACCGTTTTTGGTAATCGTCAGGAATACATTTGATCCCGTATTCGTTGAAGCAGCAGATGCCTGGCGGAGATATGCGTTTTTCTTATCCCCCATGTCTTTAAATGACATGATGATATTTCCTGACACAGGTGAACGATAAGCTGCTGAATAGCCTTGTGCACGCTGGGCCACTGCCAGAGAATCACAGAATAGCCCATTCTTATCTGCCGTTGGCTGTCCTTTGTTTCCCTGCAGACCAATGATAGCGTATTCTTTTCCGTTCCAAGTGGCATACGTAGGATCGAATACAGTCATATTGCTATATGTGTCATTTTCTTTCTGCTGGGCAAACCACACATTCCCCTGCTGTTCCTCCACAAAATCCTTTGCCCAATGATACTCATTTTTAGCAGTGATTGTATAGTCTGCTTCGGAACCGTCTTCCGCAATTACTTTTAAGGTCATGCCATCTTTCACATTTCCTTGGGTTACTTCGGCATCATTCTGATAAAGCTTTTTAACTGCCGTATCATGCACGGTAATTCCAGTAAGTATATCCTCCACAGAGACAGCTGCTTTTTCCGTCATTGGTACATAGACTGCATCATCCCTGATCTCAAAAATGGAATCCTTGATACTATTGTCCGTACTTGCCGTTACCACATATTCAACCGTCTCGTTTCCATCAGATAAAGTCAGCTTGCTGCCGCCTGACACAATATCCTTCCCTGTCAGCTCCTGCTCTTCCCTATCAAATACATGTACTTCTAATTTCTTATCGTAAACTAAATTACCTAAAAATTGCTCTACAGTTGTGTTCATTGCCAACCCGCTAATCTGACGGTCTGCAATAGTATATACGGATGAAAACAAGCCCATGCTGGCAATATCAGATTCATGTGCCCCAATGTCCGGTATTCCTGTTACCTCATTACCGAAGAAATCCTGTTCTCCGTTATCCTGTATAACTTTTCCGGCATTGATGGCAGGTGAATTTTCAGCCAGCTTATATCCGTCAAATACGGTTTTCTGAGACGGGTCTTCATGGGAATTTATCACACCATTAGTAGCTGAAGGTGCTTTTCCCGGATCTTCAAACACTTGTGTTCCTGCCGTTACGTTTACCGCATTCTCATCATCTCCAGGAATATTGGCATAGTTATAATAGAGGTTGTTGCTATAGCTTGCTCTGGTTCCGTTTAATGTCCAGCTTTCTGTTTTTGCCTGATCACCGGCATAATAGATAATATTATTTTCCACATTCATAACACCTCCGGTCATGCCCGGACGAATAAACGGAACACCTTCTTTTACATAGAAGACGTTGTTGTAAATATGGGAATCCGGCTGGGCTGGTGCATTAATCACGCCTGACAGATCATTTTGGCTGATATTATAACGGAAAATATTACGGTACGACTGCTGCAGGCAGAACATTACACACCCGCCGCCGTTATTATGGCTGTAGTTATACTGGTAGATTGTTCCATCTCCGGAATCAGCATCCCAGGCCTGACCATCCCCATTAAAATAAGTATCAAACGCTTCATTGTACTGGAATACCGCATCCTTACATTTCCACGGCCAAATCCCAGCTGCCACTTTTCCTTGACCCGTTGCAATATAGTCGGCATCATTTATCTGCCTTGCCGCACCATCTGATACGTTATACTCAATCAACGGGCGGTCACAATACATAGTTGTTATGGCATCTCCCCCGGCTTCTTTCACGTAATTATTCCGGATTTCAACATTTCCGTGACCGTATTTTGCAATGACATCATCCGGAATTGCCGTACCTGCAAACTTATCAAAGTATGCAGTATAACCAATCGCAATCCCCCAACGATTTACATTGTCCAGGTAACAGTTTTCTATTTTAACATCATTATATCTTGAGATCCCTGTTGCTTCTTCATTTTTCGGTTTCAAGACATTCATCTGGATTCCGCCGTTGTCCATGTGCTTATCGTATACATTTCCGATTACATCATGTATGTTCAGCTGATTTAGGTAAATGTGGTCTACAGTACCCTTGTTCTGGGCAATGGCAGCTACTCCCGTACGTTCCATAACTTTTTGATTGTTATATACGGTTTCAATTTTTGGACCCCTGTTAGTTATTTCCAGGTTCTTGATCTCTATATATTCCGAATCATACAGGAGTACCGATGACGAAACATATCCTTTAAAGACATGATTTACATTGTCCAGCATTCCTCCATAGTTCTGGTACCAGATCCCCTGCCCGTTTGTATTAATTACAGGATTGTTTCCATCTCCGTATTTGTCTATGACAATCGGTGACTCCGGGGAGCCAGATTGTTCATAAAGATGCAGGTACCCATTTGTAAATTCCGATCCGGATTCCAGCAGTACCCGGTCTCCGGGCTGTAACGTTAATTCATTTATTTTCTGTAAACTGTAGAAAGCATTCGATTCCGATGTTCCATCATTGCTGTCCTTTCCATTTAATGTGCTGACATAATAGGTAGTTCCTGTCGTGGCCTCCTGATCAGCCGCCGCACTTACTGTTATTCCCGGTGCAATACTGGAAACAATGACAGCCAGTGCCGTAATCATTGATAAAAGCTTCTTTTTCATCGTATTTACACCCCCCTATTCTTCATATCCGAGCCGGATTTCTGCTGCCGATGCGAAAACTTTTCCTGCTTCCTGTGATTTGGAATCTTTTGCCCAAAGCTTTACATATCTGGCGTTTACAGATGGAAATTCTGCATATTTAATTTCGGAGTTATTTTCCCAGCTTCCAGTGGCAGCTTTTGTCCAGTCTGTGCCGTTTGTACTGACGGATACCTCATACTCCGTGATTAAACCATTGACACCTCCTGCTTTTCTGGGAACATATTTCAGCATGCCTACTGACTGTTCTTTTCCCATATCGATACTAATCCATGCTTCGCTTCTGTCACAACCGCTCCATGCAGTATGCCAGATTGTGTTCATGTTATTATCCAATACATAAGACGGATTTCCTTCTGTCGTGTTGTTTGGCTGGAAGCTTCCTGCCGTTGCGGTCATACCCTCTGTTGCATATTCGGCATATACCTTTACCACATGGATGTTGTAGGTTTTGGTCTCTTGATCATTGGCTTTATTGACTACCTTCAAAACCATTTCTTCTGTTACTGCTGTATCTGGCGCAACCTGTTCAGAGCCTTTCATAACCTTGCATTCTGCTTTTGCAGATGCTTTGATATTTTTTAAGAAATCCTCTGCTGTCGTTCCTTGTGGCACATTCCGGATATCCTGTTCCTGTATCAGATAACGGTCTGAATATACGTTTAAGGAAACAGATTCTTCTATGCCTGTCTCATGAATGCCAATATCCGGTACAATTCCCGTTAACTTATTTCCAAAGAAATCCTCAGTTGCATTATTGGGAATGTATACGCCTGCATTTACTGCTGGCGAATTATCAGCAATTTTATATCCTTCAAATGCACTTCTGTCATGAATCTTCCCGCCTTCATTAACGGTGACAGGAGCACTTCCCGGATTTTCAAATTTCGGATCTGCAGTGATTGCATCCGCTTCCGGAAGTCCCGGCATTCCTTCATCGCTGTAACCATAGTACAGGTTATTTTTAAATGATTTGTTATTGCCAGGGTTCCAGCCATCATCACTGACATTTTTATTGGTGCTGACATTGTAGAAGATATTATTAGCCAGATATCCCGCACCGCTTCTCTTACCTGCAGCCGGATGATGTACAGCAGTTTCCAGATCTCCTCCCACATAAAATACATTGTTATAGATTTTAGCAAGTGGATTGCCCTGGAATGTTATGAGGCATTTTAAATCATTCTGGCTTAAATTATACCGGAATGTTCCATTATACGCTTCATTCAGGCAGATTAACATTGCACCGCCTCCATTGTTATGGCTGTAGTTATATTGATATACGGTTCCGTCTGACCAGTCAATGTCCCATGCCTGTCCGTCACCATTGCCTTCACCGACCGTGTCAAATGCTTCATTGTATTGGAAAACTGCATCTTTGCACTTCCATGGCCAGATTGCCGCGCAAAAGGACTGCCAGTATCCCGGATATCCGTCATCCAGGTCAACGCCTGCCGTGTCGGATACATTATTCTGTATCACGGGCTGATATGCGTACATGGCAACAATTGCATCATTTCCTGCATTCTGAACATAATTTCCTTCCAGAACAAGATTGGTATGACCATATTTTTTAACAGTTTCATCTGCCAGAGCTGCTCCGTTAAACTTATCGTGCTGATAAGTATAACCCACAACAATACCTGCTCTTGAAACATCTTTCACATAGCAATTACTGATTTTAACATCCTGATATCTGGCGATACCAGTTGCATTCTCATCTGCCGGTTTCAGAACATTCATCTGGATTCCTCCATTGTTCATATGTTTATCCTGAAGATTCCCGGATATATCGTGGATAAAAAGATCATCCAGATAAATATGCTCCATGGTTCCCCCATCTTTTGCAATTCCTGCCACACCGGTACGGTCCATTCTGCCGGATGCTTTATTTACATTTGTTGAAAAATAGTCAAAATCATTTGATTTATTAGTTATTTCCAAATTGCTGATCTCTACATAATCAACATCGTAAAGCAAAATTGCGGAAGAAACATATCCACTGCTTCTGTGACCGCTGTTATCCATTGCTTTTCCGTAATCCTGGTACCAGATTCCCTCACCGTTACAATTGATCACCGGTTTATTTCCTTCGCCGTAGCTGCTGATGGAAATCGGATTTTCCTGTGTACCTCCTACATTCTGCAAATGAATAAAACCGTTAAATATGGATCCGGATTCCAGTAAAACAGAATCTCCCGGCCCAAGGGTAACATTTTCCAACTTGTCTAAAGTCTCCCATGCTTCCCCTTCTGAAGTACCGCTGTTGCCATTGTCTCCATTCCTACTGCTGATATAGTAGGCCGTGCCCACGCCGGCTGTTTCTGCAGCATTTACATAAGGCATTGTACTAAATGCCTGGGTGCTGCAGACTAGCGCAACTGCCAGCATGAATGATAAAAACTTCTTTTTCATCCTCTTACTCCTTTCTTTCCATAAAATTTTTATTGATAACTATCTTTTCCGTAATCATAACTTCTACTTCATACGGAAAAAATGTTTACCGATCCTTAGTTCGTTACTTGCTGCTTTGTATAGTCGTATATGCTTCCCATATTGCCCTGGATTTCATATCCCGCAGCCTTCTTATTTACTATTTTTTCATAATTGGCTTCTCTGAGGCTCTTATTGATATTATCTTTTACGGTGTCTATCGGGTAAAAATCATTCACATTCCTGTCTGCACACTGGATCAGATACAACGCTCCATTTTCATCAATTACCCGGGTTACTTCTCCTTTTTTCAAATCTGCCGCATAATCTAAAACATCCCCAATAATCCTTCCATAAGCACCAATATCACCGGATAATAATTCCTGATGGGTAAAATAAGGCTTAAGCAGATCATCCGCTTGTACCAGGTCTGACAGTGATTTATCCGCGCTTATTTTGCCCTGTAGTTCATTCAGCTTCTCTTTTAAGTCCTGGTACTGTTCCTCTTCCATTTCCGATGCCTGATATTCAATTTTAATATAATCCAGTGTAATGTCATCGTTCTGACGGAATATCTTATCCTTCTGCTGATCATAATAGGCTTTTCTGTCTTCATCCGTAATATCCATTCCTTCATTATTCAGATCTGAGCAGTATTGCTTCTGGATGGAGTCTATGGAATATTCTTTGTATAATTTCAATGAGAAGTTGGAAAGTCCATAGACCGGTTCGCCCTTTTTTATTTTATTGGCTCTGGCATCATTTTCATCTTCCATTCTCTTTTTCAACGCCTGATATCCGGTTTCCTCAATGTATCCTTTTTCTTTTGCCAGATCAAAAACCGCCGCTGTATACTTTAGCTGTTCAATCACCTGGTCAGCAAGTACACGATAGGGTATTTCACCATTAATTTCCTTTTCCCAGGCATCCCCTTTCAGTGTTACTCCCGCTTTTTCATAAAAATACTGACTCACCTGATTGATTTGTTCATTGACCGTATCCTGATATTCTTCTTTGTCAATTTTTTCTCCATTGATTTTTAACTGAAAACCTGTCCGATTATAAATTATAACAATTGCAAATCCTACAATCAGCAATATAATTGGTATCCCTATCCACAATTTCTTCTTCACGCTATATCCTCCTAGTTATATTCCACAATTTCATTGACACATCTTTGTAAATATTATATCATTTGTATAATACCGTTGCTTGTTAAAACCTGTTTATTTTCAGGCATTTTTTGTATAATCCGGAACAAGGAGATTTTTATGTACAACAATACTTACTCGAACACAAAATCCGCCACTGGATCAGAAACACGATTTGTTTTATCCGACCAGGCTATTATCAGCGCTGTAAAACAGCTCAGAGAAAATTATTATACTTTTGCAAAGCACATCCACAAAAGCATAGAAGTATATCAGCTGACCTCTGGAACCTGCAGCATGGAAATCAAGAACCAGGTCATAAACTGTGAAAAAGATGATATCGTTATCATAATGCCAAATATTGTCCATTCCTTTTATCTTACCTGCAAAGCCCCCTGTACCTTTAACCACATCCATTTTGATCCTTCCTATTTCTCGGAATTGTATCTGAATACTGCAGGAGGCAGCAATCCGGAAGATGCGATTGATATGATATCTTCACTTTTCTATTGCTGTAACGTTTTCTACAAAGCTAAGATTACAGAAAGAATGGCTTCCCTGATAGAAAAAATAATTGTCAGCACCCGGGAAGACCATTTTTTCTCCCGTTCTTATTCGAATTTATACATAACTGAATTACTGCTCTCCGTTTTAGAAACACTGGAGAAGGATTTCTCTTTTTCCAAACACTATGCCCCAAGGCAAAACCGCTATGTTTCCTTTACGCTCTCCTATATACACAAACATTATGATACCAAAATATTAATCAGGGACATCTCGGATAAATTGGGTATATCAACCCGTTATCTCAGTGAAATCTTTTTCAGACAGATGAATCTGACCATATCCAATTATATTAATATCTACCGGATTAATCAGGCAATTGATTTGATGACAACTACGGATATGTCCCTTACCATGATTGCCAGCCAAATCGGACTGAAAGATTCCCAGCATTTTTCAAAATTGTTTAATAGTATTATTGGGATTACTCCTTATAAGTATAAAAAAATGTTAAAACATAATTTTATTGAATGAAAGCACAAAAAAAGGAACGGCAACTGCCGTTCCTTAAATAAATCATTTTTATTGTGCTGCTTCTGTACTACCTGTCTGTTCCGTGAGGAAATCACTCATTACATACCCGGTACCGCCAGCGTAGCGAACTTCTGACCATCCATTATCCAGTTTTTTAACTCTGGTGACTGTTTCTCCTTCGCTTAGAACTCCCAGTATGTCTGCATCTTCCGTAGAATCTGCCCTAACGTTACATTCTGTATTTGCTGCTACTATTTTATTCACTTCCACACCGGCTTCATTACCGCTTGGAATGTTGGATTCTGTCATTGGAGAACCGATTTCATCCACCAAATTTTTCAAATCTTCATTGGAATCCATTGCCTGCTGGTACTTCTGATTTACATCATCAATTAATTTCTTAATATCAGCATCATTTCCCATATCTTCCACATACTTCTTCGTAGCCTCATCTTTTTTGTAATCTGATACATAGAGGCTTCCATCTGTATTCGTCTCTAAATACAGGCGCACCAGACTTGGTACCATAGTTTCAATATTAGTAACCTTACAATCATAAATTACATAAGCAACATAGGAACCATCTACCGGCCCTTTTTTAGAATAACAAGATACATTATTGTAACTTTCAATCAGACTGTCGTTCTGAATGGACTGCTCTTCCTCAGCAGTTAAGCCAGGAACCAATTTCTTTAATGTTGCCATATCTTTATTTCCCATAGCCGCATAATAAGCTTGTACTGTCTCCAGTACTTTTGGGTCATTCTGTACTAAATCGTTACTTTTATTCTCTGTCTCAGCATTCGATTCTACTATAACTTCTTTTTTGGTTTCACTTTCCGTTGTCTTAACAGCATTTGCCCCATCGCTATTTCCAAGTCCACTGACAAGTTTCACCGCAAATACTGCAATCACCAGAATTAAAATAATTGCTAAGCCGAGTAAGATATATCTTAGATTATCAGATAGCCATTCTCTAAAATTACCCACTATACTTACCTCCATTTTTCTACATCCGTGTTACAATTATTCGGCTGCCACAAGAGCAAAAAAAACGCACCCGGAGGGATTCGAACCCCCGACACGTGGTACCGGAAACCACTGCTCTATCCCCTGAGCTACGAGTGCTGATTCATCTGCAAACCTTCAAACAGCTTTTAAATAACACATGCTTTTCCCTATAAACATTGGATTTTCAAGGTTCGTAGATCCCTTTCACCCTAAAACCCACAAATTCTTTTGATTTTTACACAATGCATGTCTACTAAATTATAAGCATTACTTCTGTGCAAAACAAATATATAAGGTGTAAACAAAGTGTAAATCATACAAAGTATCGTTTATAAGGTGTAAATAAGGTTTACTTTTGCTGACATAAGGTGTAAAATATACTGGTTGCTTACCAATATTTTTAGCACTTACGAAAGCACTTATTACATATTATCATAAAAGATGGAAAAAGTAAAGGATTTGTTATTGAATATGTTTTCCAGCACACATTTTGTCTTTTTATGTCTTCTTTTGTATATATAAGAACCGATAAAAAATGCATGTTTTACCGGCTCTTATCAGCATTCGGAACTTACAGCGCTAAACGGTGTATCTCCCTTGTATACGTATAGACTTCATTGGAAAGAACCTCTTCCGGTATTACCTGGGTTTCATTTATCTCCCTTACCATTTCCTGCAGTTCTTTCTTGGTAGTCCGTATATTCTTAGGAACTACAATACATTCATGTATGCTGCTTGGAAGAATATAGAAATCATCCTGCAGGCGCTCCCCGATCAAGGTCAGGATCGAGTCATACAAGATACATGCTGCTCCCATTGTCTTTTCTTTATTGGAAAGAACATACATTGGTATTCTGTCATCATCACATTCCTGATCCTCCATAACATCTGAAAATTCTTCTTCCAGTTCACCTTCTTCGATCTCATCCATCACTTCCTCCATGCTTTTAAATTCAAACGGAAGCATCGCAGGCGTATTTTTTCTGGCTGTTTCATATAAGATTTCTTTTGTGATCTTCCACATTTTCAAATGACTGTCATGGATTAAGATCGTTCCCGTTCCCAAAGTATCACTTTTCAGGAAATAATAAAATACAATTGCCAAATCCAGATATTGCACATGGGGAACCGTTTTTAACAATTCCGTATTTTTCTTATAGTTAATGACTTTGCATGCAATATTATTTTTCACACGCATGTAATCCGTGTAGAAATCCGTATCCACGGGCACCTTGATCTTGTTGTTTTGATAGATATTTAGTATACTGTCAATAATCTGAGCCATGGCAGTCCCACACTGATATTCCTGAAAATAATCATTTAAATATATCGTAGGGGAAATACTCTTTGTAGTTTCCACAATTGACAGACCATCCAGCTGAACATCATTATTCTTTGTAATCTGATGCAGTTCAACGCGCACCTCCTTTCCCAATTGTGTCTGTACATTTTTCTGCACAAAGCAAATAAATTCTTCGTAATTCAATCGAACCACCCTTTCTTAAATTAGTATCGTATAAAAATCAAATGGAAAAATTGATGCGAACGCATCGAGAATAAAACATTTAGAATTTTTATATCACTTATGGTATCATATTTTTTGGTAGGATGCAAGTGATATTTTAGTTTTTTTATTATTAAAGCAGGTGTCCTGAGATCACTCCTGACACCTGCTGCTGGATTCTATCTATAAGTCTGAAAAAAGCCATACTGTGGAAAACTCTTATACGTTTTACTCTTTACTTTTTTATTTGCTACAACATAGAAATAATATTTTTTACCTTTTTTCATATTTTTACCTTTAAATTTCTTCAAGGTATAACTCGTTGACTTTGTTGTAGAAATTTTTTTATATCCTTTTTTTTGTTTATCAGAAGCATAAACAGTGTAATTTGTAGCACCAGTAACTTTTGGCCATGATGCAGTTAAGCCGCCTGATACATTTCGAACTTTTACTTCCTGCTGGTTTGCTACATACGTGCTTCCCCAATTACCATAAACTTTTTTCCCGTTATTTAACTGGGTATAAGCTCTGACCTTCACTTTATAGAACGATTTCTGGTTCATTTTTATAGTATTATAGCTGCTGCTGCTTACGTTTAATGTCTTTCCGGTCTTTTTATTCTTCATTGTGTAGACAGCAATCTGATAACCCTTAGCATTTTCTGCCCGGTTCCATGCCAATGCTACTTTATTAGAGTAGGGATAACTATTTGTAACTTTAATCCCGGTAACTGTTCCTGGCAGAGTATTTGCATAGATATAAGCAGAATAATCATTTCTGGCTACATATCCAGATGATGATACACGTTCTGCATATACCCTTAAATAGTTGCTTGTTCCCGTTTTTAAATTACCTATAGTAACAGAAGGACTGGTTGTTGTGGCTGCAGAAACCTGTGCCGATCCATCCACTTTGTAAACCTGATACCTGGTGGCTCCAGTTGCAGGACTCCAGGTCAGTGATATGCTGCTTGTCTTTGCCGCACTTTGATTCAAACTTTCTGTTTTAATTCTGTCAGGTACCGTTACAGCCTCAAAAGATGGAGACCATGCACCATAGTCGTTAGGTTTTCCATAGCTGTATTCATATGCCATAACTCTAAAATAATATGTACTTCCCGGACTTAGATTACTCTTATAAATTTCCGGATATGAGGCATCATATGTAGACGCATCACTAAACTTGAGGTTATCCGTTGAATACTGAACATGATATCTGATATTTTTCCCTACTACCGCATTCCATACAATCTTAACAGAATTCGTATATGCCGATGTCTGCCTCAGCCCTGACGGCGCCGCCGGCGCAGCAAATACACTAATTCCCAACATCATTGCCAATAAAAATGACAACACAACAACAGCAAACAATTTCTTTGTTACAAAAAAACTCTTTTTCTCACTCATGAATCTTCCTCCTTGTGTTTTTATTTATTCCAAAAATGAGAAAGGCAACCACCTTTCTCATCTAAGAATTACACAATATAATTATACTCTGGACAGGTAATCCCCTGTTCTGGTATCAATCTTAATTTTATTCCCCTGTTCAACGAACAACGGTACATAGACAATTGCTCCTGTTTCCACAGTTGCCGGCTTCGTAGCTCCCTGTGCTGTATCGCCTTTGAATCCGGGTTCTGTATCTGTTATCTCTAATTCTACAAATAAAGGTGGCTCTACTGCGAATACTTTTCCGTTAACAGAACATATTTTAACCATTTCGTTTTCTTTTACGAACTTTAAGGAATCACCGATGTCTTCCTGTGCTAATGCGATCTGCTCGTAATTTTCAACGTTCATGAAATGGAACAAATCTCCATCTGAGTATAAATACTGCATATCTACACGGTCAATCCTTGCCTGTGGGAATTTTTCAGTTGGTCTGAATGTTTTTTCCACAACACCGCCATTGATAATGTCTTTTAATTTTGTTCGAACAAACGCTGCACCTTTACCTGGTTTTACGTGCTGGAATTCGATAATCTGAACGATGTTATTATCTATCTCTAAAGTTACACCGTTTCTAAAATCTCCTGCTGATATCATATTGATATTCCTCCTTCATATTGACAACACAGGAATCTTGCATATTCCCATAGTTTAGTCTATTTTATAATATAATCCATACTTTTTCAACTATTTTTTACAGTTCCAGCAATTCTTTTGTTGAATGAGTCATATTTTGGCAGCCATTTTCTTTCACAATTACGATATCCTCAATGCGTACACCACCAAATCCAGGAATGTAAATTCCCGGTTCTACCGTCTGTATCACGTTCTCGGGTCTTTGACAGTTGCGTTTTTTATAAAGGCCTCTAATCCCTTGTAAATTCTAGAGTTTCTTTGTCAAATATTTTGTTCTGCTCTATAGTAATGTCAAAACATGTGGAACATTTTTAAATTGTGGTATATTATATTCATAGATTCTCAACCATTATTGTGTAATCGTCTAGAACCCTTATATTACTAGCATTTTAAAAGAATACACAATCATGAAAAAATTACTATATAGTAAAACTTAGACACAAGCTGCCGTAATTCCTATAAACAGTGGGCTTATGGCAATTTTTTATTTCTCCATCTGTCAAAGATGGGATTTTATAATATAATCCATACTTTTTCAACTATTTTTTACAGTTCCAGCAATTCTTTTGTTGAATGAGTCATATTTTGGCAGCCATTTTCTTTCACAATTACGATATCCTCAATGCGTACACCACCAAATCCAGGAATGTAAATTCCCGGTTCTACCGTCTGTATCACGTTCTCTCTCAGTACTTCGTCACACTTTGGGGAAAGCCTTGGTTCTTCATGAATATACAGGCCCACGCTGTGTCCAAGACCGTGACCGAAGTATTCTCCGTATCCGGCTTTTTCGATCACGTCCCTGGCAGCCTTGTCCACCTCGCTGCACTTCATTCCTGCTTTAATGACATCCAGCGCAGCAAGCTGTGCCTCCAAAACGATTTGGTAGATTTCCTTTTGTTTCGGACTGGCTTTTCCTATAACTACGGTTCTTGTCATATCAGAGCAATAGCCTTCATAAATGCAGCCGAAATCCATCGTCAGGAAATCACCCGGCTCGATTGCCTTATTGGAAGGCATGGCATGAGGCATTGCAGAGTGGATACCGGAAGCTGCAATTGTATCAAAACTGGTTCCATATGCACCATGGCTTTTTAGATAAAATTCCAGCTCAGCCGCAGCCTGCAGCTCTGTCATTCCAGGCTTGAGAATTCCTATGATATGAGAAAAAGCTCCGTCTGCAATGGATTGTGCTTTTTCCATACAAGTTAATTCCGTTTCATTCTTAACAATACGAAGTCTGTTCAGCGAATCTCCTACCCCTTCCCAGACCAGCTCTTCACTGCATGCTTCCTTTAATTTCATTACGTCTGCATAAATCATATGATCATTTTCAAAACCAATGCAATTAATTTCGTCTGCCCCGGTTAATTCTCCGATTACTGCCCCGTACCCTTTCTGATTAGAAATTTCAACCACCTCAAAATCCGGCGCCTCTTCCCTGGCCTGTGTAGTATATCGGGAATCCGTTATAAGTACCCGGCGTGCCCGCGTAATATAGAGATAACCTGTTGCACCACGGAAACCACTGAGGTAGCGCATATTGTATCCTTCAGACACTAAAACTGCCTCTATCATTTTTTCTTTTAATATTGCATATAACTCCTCACGGAACATTTATATACCTCCATTAATATTTCTTAACTGGACATTATTTTAGTTTGCTCTTTTTATAAAAATGTAATACGATTTTTTCCAAATATCTTTTCAAAACAATTTGAATCTCTTCTTTTGGATGGATTGGTTTTACTAAAATACTGGGAATCCCGGTTCTTTTTGCTCCATATACATCCGTAAACAACTGGTCTCCAACAAAAACGGTATTTTTCGTGGTAGTCCCCATCAGCTGCATTGCCTTTTCATAGTTTTTCCTGGACGGTTTATGGGCATTTTCTATAAAAAGCGCCCCTACTTCCTCTGCAAAAGGCTTCACTCTGGGCAGCTGGTTGTTAGAGATCAGGCAGTACTTCATTCCCATATCACGCAAATGGGCAAAAAATTTCTTCGCCCGGTCATCTGCCGGCTCACCATGGGGCACCAGGGTATTATCGATATCAAACAACACCCCCCGGCAGCCCTCACGGTACAATTTATCAAAATCTATTTTATAAGTAGAATCCAGATATTCATCTGGGAAGAATTGTTCAAACATCCATGACCTCGCTTTCTATTTTTCCAGGAAACGAAGCAGATCTTCATACTGTGCTTCCATCTGTTCATATCCATGACGGTAGAAATCATTGAGTACTTTCTTGTCGCTCTCTACTCTGGAGACTGTTTTCCCCTGAGGGCGCACAACAAATATTTTTCCTTCTTCCTCCCATTTTTCAACTTGTGCCAAAATCCTGTTATAATGGTAGGGACGAAGGCAGATTGCCCGTACCAGCTCCGGATATTTCTTAAAATATGCCGCATAAAAATGCATGCTTTTCTTAGACATTGTTTTCCGGTAACCTTTATTTCTGGTGAGAATTACAACATTTTTCTTATTTCCGATCTGCAGTGAATGCAAAATGGGAATGGAATCAGCCAGACCACCATCCAGGTACGGCACACCGTCGATCTCTACCATGGGTGAAACGATAGGAAGGCTGCTTGACGCTCTGCATAGCATCATCAGCCTTGCCCCATCTTTCTTTTCACTTAAATATTCCGCCTTGCCTGTGAGACAATTTGTAACGACGATTTCACAAGACATGTCTGATGCAAAGAATGTATCAAAATCAAAGGGATGATACTCAGAAGGATCCTTTTCAAACAAAAGCTCCATATTAAAGAGACTTTTGTTCTTTAAGAACCCCTTGATACTGATCAATTTTTCATTATCGTTGCTTCTTACAATACAGTCTTTGGTTCGGCCAATCTGCTTTGATACATAATCAACCGCATTGCAGGAACCTGCGGATACACCAATGACGTGGGGAATATAACATTCCTTCTCCATAAGATAATCTAATGCCCCTGAACTAAATACCCCTCTGACAGATCCCCCTTCTAATATAATTGCCGAATTTTTCATTCTTACCTCCATTCACTCATTCGTACTCCCGTTTCCAGTCAAATGTAGGATGACACCCTGCCTGTTCAGGCACAGGTATCATCCCGAATCACTCTATATCTGCCTGTATGTACTGAGAAACATCTCCAGTTTATTCATTGCATCTTCTAAAATTTCCATTTTAGGCAGATACACTATGCGGAAATGATCCGGCTGCTGCCAGTTAAATCCTCCGCCATGTACCAGGAGTACTTTTTCTTTTCTAAGAAAATCCAGGGCAAATTGTTCATCATCACTGATGTTAAATTTTTTCACATCCAGTTTCGGGAAAATATAGAAAGCTGCTTTTGGCTTTAATGCCGATACTCCTGGTATGTTATTTAAAGCTTTATATATAAACTCTCTCTGTTCATAGATTCTGCCTCCCGGAAGAAGCATCTGGTCAATTCCCTGTGCATTTGTCAGAGCCGTCTCAATGATTGCCTGAGCCGGTACATTAGAGCAAAGACGCATGGAGGACAGCATATTCAGCCCTTCGATATACCCTTTCACTCCTGTTTTATCACCGCTTAAGCACATCCATCCTGCACGATACCCCGCTACCTTATGGGATTTAGACAAACCGTTCATGGTTATACAGAACAGATCCGGTGCCAGAGAAGCTATGGATACATGTTCCTGTCCATCCATCACCAGTCTGTCATAAATCTCATCTGCAAAAATAATCAGACTGTGTTCTCTCGCAATGTCTACAATCTGCCGGAGTACTTCAACCGGATACAATGCTCCTGTGGGATTATTGGGATTGATTACAACAATGCCCTTGGTTTTGTCTGTTATCTTTTTCCGGATATCTTCCATGTCCGGATACCAGTCCGACTGTTCGTCGCACAGATAATGAACCGGATGCCCTCCTGCCAGGTTCGCTGCTGCTGTCCACAGCGGATAATCCGGTGACGGCATCAGAATTTCATCTCCGTCATTTAAAAGCCCCTGCATTACCATAACGATTAATTCGCTTACGCCATTGCCGGTATATATATCATTCATACCTACATCCGGTATATTTTTCTTTTTACAATAGTCCATAATTGCTTTTCTTGCACTGATAATTCCTTTTGAATCAGAATATCCTTCCGTATTACGCAGATTAGCCATCATATTCTGAATTACATCATCCGGTGCTTCAAATCCGAAGGGTGCCGGATTGCCTATATTTAATTTCAGAATGTCGATGCCCTGTTCCTCCATGCGGCCTGCCTCATCAACAACCGGACCTCTTACATCATAGCATACGTTATCTAATTTACTGGATTTCTCAAATGTTCTCATATGAACTCCCCTTTCTTTGTCATAGTATATACCAAAGTTCCAAAACCTACAACTGAAAATTTATTTTGGTTCCGGATTCCCGTTTCTCAGTTTCTCGCTAAATGTGTGCCCTAAAGTAACTTTGCCAACGTGGCATACATCCCCTGTCATCATAACTCTGCCATCTTCACAGATTTCTATTTCCAGGGTCCCTCCGGGCATATGCACATAACACTTAGGATCAGTCAAACCCATTTTAAATGCCGCTCCCGCTGCCGCACAGCAGCTGCTTCCGGACGCCAGTGTATAACCGGCACCTCTTTCATAAATCTCGATCGCAATATTGGTCCGATCCATCACTTTCATAATCAGGGTATTTATCCTGTTGGGGAAATATGGCGCCGCTTCGCTGAAACGCCCGATATGGCAGACCAATTCTTTTGAAATCTCTTCCATAAGAATAATACAATGGGGATTCCCGATGGATACGCAGGTTACCAGATAAGGTGTATCCCGGAATGTCATTTCCTCATTGACAACCTCCCGGCGCTCTCCTGCCACTGGTATTTCGTCACTCCAGAACGACAGTGTACCCATAGAAATTTTAAGACGGCTCCCTTCTTCATTTAAATAGTAAGCCTCAATCTCCCCGCCAAGGGTTTTAAAAATCACATGGTTCTTCTGGATATATCCTGCATCCTTTAAGTATTTAGCAAAAATGCGTACACCATTTCCGCTTTTTTCTGCTTCGCTTCCATCCGGATTAAAAATACGTACCTGAATACTTTTACCGTCAAAAACAGGCCCCATCAATATTCCATCCGATCCTATGCCGAAGTTGCGGTGACAAATCAGTTTTATGTTCTCTTCATTCAGACATAATTCGTTTTTGTTGGGGTCGAAAACCAGATAATCATTACCAAGCCCATGATATTTTTCTAATATAACATTCATTTCTGATACCTCCATTTAAAATTATAATAACTGAAAATTTTATCTACTAAATCCATATGCACTCCCAGATTTCCACAGTACCAGAGCGTGTTTGAAAATTGTGCCTCATCTTACTCTCATTATATCCAGCAGGATTTTAAATTAATATAGAGATAATGCTTCCTATATTGCAAAAAATGCTATATAATGTACACCATAAGATATTACAGACCGATACAGTCATCAGAGGATGACAGACGGGAGATTCTATGTCGGATTATGAAAAAAGAGGTTATCTGGATAGCGAATTCCGCCTGTTCCATTTGACAGATAAGAAGGAGCAGGACTTCCAATTCCATTACCATGACTTTGATAAAATTATTATTTTTATTAACGGAAATGTGGATTATATAATAGAGGGTAAATCCTACCACCTGAAACCTTATGATATTATACTAGTAAACCATAGCGAAATTCACAAACCCAATATTGACCATCAGGTTCCTTATGAGCGTATCATTGTTTATCTGTCTCCAGGTTTTATACACTCTTACAAAACAGATGCTTACGATTTAAGCGAATGTTTTCACCGTTCCAGAAAAAGCCACTCCAATGTTTTGCGCATACATTCCCTGGAAAAAAGTATCCTCTTCCATGCCATCATGAATCTGGAAAATGCTTTTTCAGACAGCGGATATGCAAATGAACTTTACCGGCAGGTACTATTTCTGGAATTTATGATTCATTTAAACAGAGCCGTCTGCGAAAATCATCTGGATTACCTTATAACAAATACCTGCAATGAAAAAATTATTGATATTCTGGATTATATTAACGCCCATCTCTCCGAAATTCTAAGCATAGATGCACTGGCAAACCGTTTTTATATCAGCAAATACCATATGATGCGTTTATTTAAGGAACACACCGGTTATTCTGTGGGCAGTTACATTAACCACAAACGCCTTTTATGTGCCAAAGAAATGCTGACTCTCGGCTATCCGGTTACGCAGATATGCTATGACTGCGGCTTTAAAGACTACTCCACTTTTTCCAGAGCTTTTCGAAAACTGTTTGGGTGTTCTCCTTCTGCATTAAAAGAATCTAAGCATTAAAAGAATCTAAGCCTTAATATATCTAATTCTACTGGCAGTCTGAAAACAAATCGTGTATAATATGGAAAAGCCTTTCTTACAGTAAACGTTCAGATATAGGGGGGAAACCATATGCTCAAAGCTTCTTTGTTCAGGATCAAAAATGTTTCCATTAAAAAAATGTTCCTGATATGCCTTCTTACTTTTATCATATGCCCCCTTGTTTTAATTGCATTGCTGATGAACCAAGAGATGTCTCAGATCATCAGCAGCCAAACACATGAAAACCGTTTGGAGATCCTAAAGCAATCTCAAAAAAACATCAGTGGTGTATTAAGCGAAATTGACCGAATCTCTGTTTCTCTTCTTAGCAATGATTCATTGCAGGAATATTGCGGTACCTATTTAAATGCAGAAAACCCCAGAGAGAATTCTGCTGAATTTTCTTTACGGCAGCAGCAATTAAAAGATCATATCATTCGTTTTACCAACGAACTTGCAGTCTCAAAATCTTATATCCATTCTATATCAGTAACAAGCGATAGTGAAATCATCATACAATACGGAGGTTTTGTTGACCCCCAGGATACCCGTTATTTTGAAAATGCCATTGCCCAAAAGGGCAGAGGCTATTGGACACCGGTTTATCAGATCGATTATGGCTATGAAAGCAAGTTTAATGTTCCTGTTGTTTCCTACATACGATGCGTAAACGATTTAAATGCATTCCGTACTCTCGCGATAGAAAAAATCACAATGAAAGAGCAGACACTCCGCTCCATTTATGCGGTCAAAAATGAAAACCATTATGAAGATGATTTACTTTTTATCATAAATGATACCGGCGAAATAATTTCAGCTGATGACAAAGAATTGCTGAATACAAAAATTTCGGATTATACCCAAATGGAAGATAACATGGAGGCGGATAACGGATATTTTAAAATCAGCAGTACAACCGGCAGTAAGTCCATCTTCTATTCCAACATCGAAAATACCCCGTGGAAGCTTATTCAGGTGATTTCCCGCAAAACCATGGACCTGCCAAAGGTTATGATAAACCAGATCATTATCATTTCTATTTTATTATGTATTTTATTCAGTATCCTTTTTACTTTTATCCAAAACAAATATGTCATAAAGCCCATTGTCCGCTTATCGAAAGAAATGAAAAAAATAGAGGGCGGTGATTTTGAGGTATCACTTCCCATCTTATCAGAAAACGAAACCGGAATGCTTACCGTACAATTTCTAAATATGGCAAAAGAACTAAAATATCTGTTTGAAACTGTTTATCAGGCAGAAATAAAAGAAAGAGAAGCCGAACTGATGGCCCTTCAAATGCAGATTAACCCGCATTTTCTTTACAATACTCTGGATGCGATCTACTGGCTTGCCTACAAAAACAAAGATTATCAGGTTGGCATGCAGATTGAGGCACTTGCAAATATGTTCCGTCACACACTGAACAGCGGCAATGAACTCACTACCATTCAGGAGGAGCTGCTGCATCTGCAAAATTATATGCAGATACAGAAAATCCGGCTGGGCGAACGTATTACTCTGGAAATTCATACCAGGCCTGAATTTGAATACTGTCAGACGCTGAAGTTAATACTCCAGCCTCTGGTTGAAAATGCCGTTATTCACGGACTGGAAGCGAAAAAAGAAGGCGGAGTCATAAAAGTTACTGTTGAACGCATTGGTGATAATATGAGGTATACCATCGTGGATAACGGCCTGGGCACCGATGAAAGTGCAATCAGAGATGCATTAAACTCCCCACAGGCCGATACTGTACAATGTCTGGCACTAAAGAATATACATGACAGGCTGAGAATCAAATATGGAGCAGGATACGGCCTGGAGTTCTATAGTACTGTCAGCCAGGGAACCCGGGTTGAGGTTCTCTTCCCTTATAAATAAAATACCTCTCATTTCTTATTAGCGAAAGGGCGGCAGACGCACCCCCATCCCTATTCGTTTATGTCCGCAGGCGTCAGCGGTGAAATGGAGATTTATATGAAATTATTAATAGTAGATGATGAAATTCAAATCAGAGAAGGAATGAAAGACGGGATCGACTGGGCGAATCTGGGTATCCAAAAGGTGGATGACGCAGATGGTTACAATGCCTGGCATCTGTTTCAAAAAGAAAGATACGAAATTGTACTGTTGGATATCCGTATGCCTGGGATGGACGGAATCGAACCCAGCAGACGGATTATGGATCTGCAGCCAGAAACCCGGATAATGATATTAAGTGGTTATTCAGATTTTAAATATGCTCAGTCTGCCATTCAGATAGGCGTTGTAAACTATGAGCTAAAACCGGTGAACGCAGATAAAGTTATTGATTTTGTACGTCAGTCCGTACAGACATTCGAGCTGAATAATATAAGAAATCTGCAGCACCAGCAATATCAGAAACTTTCCAAAAACAACCTGATTAAAAAGTTACTGTCCGGCAGCGAAAGTCCGGAGGATGCGTTAAAGTTTAAAGAATATTTCGGATTTTCTTTATCTGACCCGGTCTGTTGCATACTGGCTGAAACAGACGGAGACTTTCAGGGTGCCCCGACTCCTTAAAAGCATTATATCATTCTGTTCTGCTGGGCTTTATATCAACTGTTTTCGCAATCCTGTTGGGGTTGATTGTTGCATTTATGATTTATAAACTGCGAAAGCCAGAAGGCTCATTTTTAAGGCTGGTGTTCTTCACCCCTATCATGCTGCCCACGGCTATTGTTGGGCTGCTGTTTACCTTTGTTTTTAACAGCGACATGGGTATCCTGAATCAGCTGTTAAGAGCAGTTGGCGCCGGCAGTATGGCAACAGCATGGCTGGAGAACAAGGGAACTGCCATGATCTGCATTGCCATTGTAAGCGGATGGAAGCTCTTTGGCGTGACCATGATGCTGGGATACACGGCTATTCAGAATATCCCAAGTTCATTAATCGAATCCAGCTATCTGGACGGTGCAGGTTATTTAAAACAAATCCGCTATATCATACTTCCTCTGATCAAGCCTACAATCCAGTTAGCAGCTATCTTTTCTCTGACTACGGCATTTCGTACTTATGATCTTGTCTGGGCAATGACAATGGGGGGACCCGGAAACCTGACCACTACCGTTCCCATAGAAATGATCAAACGGTCCTTTGTATACAATGAATTTGGCTACTCTGCTGCCACCGGCTGCATCCTTACCGTTGTAGTACTGATCTTCATCTTTATTACCAATAAACTTCTGGGGGGTGAAAGTTATGAATACTAATGCCGGACAGTATAAATTCAAACATCCGGACCGGAAGATTAAATGGATATGCAGAATATTTACCTACCTGCTGGTCATGATATCGGTATATCCCGTTATCTTCGTAGTCATTACATCCTTCAAATCAGATGAAGAATTTTATAAAAATATCTGGGGCTTTGCCGCTAACCCACAATTTTCAAATTATTGGACAGCATGGACAACCGGACATATTGGAGGCGGTCTGCTGACCAGTGCCATAGTAACCGTAATTTCACTGCTGATTATTTTAGTCGCAGGGACACTAGGCGGATACGCACTGGCGAGACTTAAGGTTCCATTTGGGAAAATCATTTTATTACTTTTAATTATCACCTTTATGCTGCCTTCCGAAGCGGTTATCATGCCATTATATCTAATGCTGTCGAAACTGAAATTAAACAGTTATGTGATGCTGATACTCCCCTACATCGGCTGGAACATCCCCATGACCATAACCATCATGCGAAATTTCTTTTTAAGTATGCCGCAGGAATTAATTGAAGCATCCCGTATAGACGGCTGCTCAGAATTGAAATCCCTGCTCCAAATAAGTATTCCGTTAATGAAGCCGGCTATATCGGTATCCGCAATTTTTGCATTTGTTGGAATCTGGGGTGACTTATTCTGGGCTCAGATTGCGCTTTCTACTACTTCCTCACTGAAAACCCTGACCATGAGTGCACTTAGTTTTCAGGGACAGTATAATACCTCCTGGGGACCTATGAGTGCAGCGATCTGCATAACAATTATACCGCTGATCGTATTCTTCCTGTTCGTACAGAAGTATTTTGTTCAGGGAATAACAGGCGGCGCAGTAAAAGGGTAAGTAAGGAGGCATTATCTCACAAAAACAGGGAGCCGGCCATCTGCGTCTGGACGGAGTCCATCCATCACCGGCAGGACATGAACTCATTTCCCTACAATGGATGAAATATGCTAAGATAAATAACAATATAAATAACAAATAATAAAAAACTTCATGAACCGCCGGCGGGGAGCCGACATATGGTTCATGAAGTTTTTTCAAATGTATCGAATATTAAAAATCAAACAATGACAACTGGTTGGACTCCGGAAGTTCTCCCATCAGTCCCAGATCATCCATTAGATCAATAACCGTCTTACTGACCTTCGTACGCTGTCTGAAATCATCCTTGGACAGGAACGGACCATTTTTGGCAGCTTCTACTACTGCATCCGCCGCTTTATCCCCCAGACCTTCTATGGTACTCAGGGAGGGCATCAGTTTGCCGTCTATGATCTGAAAACGGTGCGCCTGTGCCCGGTAAAGATCAACCGGCATAAATTGAAATCCTCTTGCATACATTTCCTGCACATTTTTCATGTCTTTATACGTATCCTGTTCCTTTTTGGACAGTGTGTCGTATTTCTTTTTGTACTCGGACATGTAATGCTCCAGTTTCTCCCTTCCCTGGCACATCAGCTCATAACTGAATGCTGATGCACGGATACTGAAATACGCCGCATAATATGCCAGCGGATAAAACACCTTACAGTAAGCAATTCGATATGCCATCATGACATATGCCGCCGCATGGGCTTTCGGGAACATGTATTTGATCTTCTTACAGGACCAGATATACCAGTCCGGAACATCATGCTTAATCATTTCCTCTTCCATTTCGGGCTTTAGTCCTTTTCCTTTACGCACACTCTCCATGATTGTAAAAGACAGCTCACTTTCCAGTCCCATATTGATCAGATAAGTCATGATATCATCACGGGTACAGATTGCTGTTGAAATCGTTGCTTTCCCTTCCTGGATCAATGCCTGGGCATTCCCCAGCCACACGTCGGTACCATGAGACAGACCGGAAATACGTACCAGGTCAGAGAAGGTCTTCGGCTTCGTATCACAGAGCATCTGGATAACAAAATCCGTTCCAAACTCGGGAATTCCAAGGGCACCAAGTGGACACCCGCCGATATCTTCCGGTGAAATGCCAAGGGCTCTGGTGCTGCTGAACAGGGACATTACCTCCTGGTCATCCAGCGGAATCTCCTTGGCATCCAGCCCGGTGAGATCTTCCAGCATTCGTATCATGGTGGGATCGTCGTGTCCCAGTATATCCAGTTTCAATAGGTTATGGTCAATGGAATGATAGTCAAAATGGGTAGTAATGATATCTGTTGTCTGGTCATTTGCGGGATGCTGCACCGGGGTAAATGAATAGATCTCTTCACCAAGAGGCAGTACAATGATACCTCCCGGATGCTGTCCCGTGGTTCTCCGAACGCCTACGCATCCCTGCACGATACGTCCGATTTCACAGTTTCTCTTCCTCTGCCCCCGTTCCTCGTAGTAGTTCTTCACATAGCCGAAGGCTGTTTTCTCCGCAAGGGTACCAATTGTTCCGGCTCGAAAAGTCTGTCCTTTTCCAAATATAACCTCCGTGTAACGATGGGCATTTCCCTGATAGTCACCGGAGAAATTAAGATCAATATCCGGTTCCTTATTACCTTTGAATCCAAGGAATGTCTCAAAAGGAATATCAAATCCTTCTTTCTTTAACATTGCCCCGCATTTCGGGCATACCATATCAGGCATATCACATCCGGCACCACCCACATAAGGCTTCACTGCATCCGAGTCAAAATCGCTGTAATGGCATTCTTCGCAATAATAATGGGGCCTTAACGGATTTACTTCTGTAATACCCGCCATGGTGGCAACAAAGGATGATCCAACCGACCCCCTTGAACCTACCAGATATCCGTCTTCATTGGATTTCCATACCAGTTTCTGGGCAATGATATACATAACGGCAAATCCATTACTGATAATGGATTTCAGCTCTCTCTCTAACCGCTCGGATACGACTTCCGGCAAGTCTTCCCCATAGATTTCATGTGCTCTGTTATAGCAGATCTCACGCAGGGTTGAATCCGAATCCTCAATAACCGGCGGACATTTATCCGGTCTTACCGGTGCAATCTTTTCACACATATCTGCGATTTTATTTGTATTTGTTATAACTACTTCTTCCGCCTTTTCACTTCCCAGATAAGCGAATTCTTCCAGCATCTCTTCTGTGGTGCGCAGATACAGCGGTGCCTGGTCATCCGCATCTTTGAATCCTTTTCCCGCCATAATGATTCTGCGGTAAACTTCGTCTGCCGGATCCAGAAAGTGTACGTCACAGGTAGCTACTACCAGTTTGTGAAACTGTTCACCTAGTTTAACAATTCGGCGGTTAATTTCCATTAATTCTTCCTGGGTACTGATATCTATCTTATCACTGTGGATCATAAACTGATTGTTCCCAAGTGGCTGAATCTCCAGATAATCGTAAAATTCCACCAGCCTTGCAATATCTTTCCGGGACTTATTGTTTAAAACCGCCTGATACAGTTCTCCTGCTTCACATGCCGATCCGATCAGCAGCCCTTCCCGGTGCTCGATAAAAGCACTCTTAGGTATTCTGGGCCGGCGGCTGTAATAATCCAGATGGGAATAAGAAATCAGCTTGTACAGATTTACCCTGCCCGTATTATTCGTAGCCAGTATAATCGCATGGTAAGTATTTAGTTTTTTTACCTGGGCCGGCGTTGTCTTGCCAATGGAATTAACTCCGTTTAAGTCATTCAGCCCGCGCTCTCTTAACATTTCCACAAATTTCACAAAAATCTCAGCCGTACAACCTGCATCATCTACCGCTCTGTGATGGTTTTCCAGCGATATATGAAGTGCTTTCGCCACCGTATCCAGTTTGTAACGGTTTAACTGTGGAAGCAGTATTCTCGCAAGGGCTACCGTGTCCACGCTGGTAAATTCTTTCTCAATGCCAAGCCTTCTGCAGTTCTCTTCTATGAAACTCATATCAAAAGAAGCATTGTGGGCAACCATTACCGCATCCTGGACAAATTCCAGAAACTCCGGCAGTATTTCTTCGATCGTCCTTGCAGGAAGCACCATGTTATCATTAATTCCAGTCAGTTCTTCAATCCTAAATGGAATGGGAACCTGAGGATTGACAAATGCAGAAAACCGATCCCTGATGACTCCATCTACAACTTTAACTGCACCTATTTCTATAATCCGGTTGCTCACAGGGCTGAAACCGGTTGTCTCCAGGTCAAAAACCACATAGGTACCGTCCAGGCTCTGGCCTTTGGAGTTTACCACCAGTTCCTGTAAATCATCCACCAGATACGCTTCTACCCCATAGATTACTTTAAAGGGGCAGGGTACCCGCTTTAATTCATCTTTGGTAATATCCGGATGGTCTTTCTGATACTGTGCCTTAAATTCACGGTCGATATCTTCAATGACATGATTGGCATCCGGAAAAGCCTGTACATCACCATGGTCTGTAATGGCTATGGCTTTATGTCCCCATTTATAAGCACGTTTTACAATATCTTTTGCTTCAGAAACACCATCCATATCACTCATTTTTGTGTGGCAGTGGAGTTCCACCCTTTTTTCCGGATAGGTATCCATCCGGCTGGTGCGGAAATCCGAAATTTTCTTAATTCCCACAATCGATCCGATCGTTAACTGGCTGTCAAAACGGTCTATGGTGGTAACACCTTTCATTTTTACAAATGCACCCTTTTTTACACCTGCTAAAATTTCCGGCACCTGGTCATTTCGTGCAAACATTTTTACTACAATGGTATCCGTATAATCTGTTACTTCTAAAATCAGGATTGTTTTTTCATTACGGATTTCTCTTGTTTCCAGATTCTGAATCTGCCCCCGGATAACAACCTCTCCCATCTCTTCGATAATCTGATCGATGGTAATCGACTCTTCCTCAAAGTCCCTTCCGTAAATCACATCCGGATTATCCGACTTCTTATAGCCACCCCGGTAACTGTCACCGCCCTTGCTAAATCCGCCTTTTTTAAACTCTCCCGGTTTCTTTGCTCCGCCATTTCCCTGGTTTGCCGAAGTTTTCTCCTGGTTATTTTTCACTTGCCCGTTCTCTTTTTGAGGAGCCTTGGATACAGCATTTGCCTGTTCCGTCTGATCCGGCCCTGCTTCTCCTGCACCTCCCTGGATTTCCTCTTCATCCCCATTCTCCGGCTGCTTTACTGCCACATTTTTCATAATGGCTTCTACTTCCTGCCGGATACGGATTTCACTGTTCTTCCTGGCTTTACTTTCCACAGGGTCTTTCATCTCTGTCTGAATCTTCAGAGACAAGCCGCAGCGTTCACAGAATATCTTTTCCAGGACTCTTACCAGTTCCTCTGATTTTCCTTCCGCCACTACAGAGTTTTCCATCGTGAGCTTCATAGTATCTTCCGCCGGAAACTCACAGGATGCCTGCCGGAACAGATTGTATTCAAAAATGCTGTAGTCTTTTAATTCCAGCAGTATGCTGTCCTTATATATAGGCAGCAGCTTCTCCGGTGTATACTGCTGGGACAGACTAAACCGTTCTATAATTTTGATGGTGATGGGCATCGCTAAAAAGAGCTGGCTTTTTATTGCCTGCTCCACTTCGTTAATATATTTTTTATGAATTAATTTTTCACTCTTTAGATAAACCCGCATAAAATCCTTTGCCGAAGTGACAGATACCTTAGGTACTGTCACCTGGGCAAAAAGGCTTTGTATATTTTCACTTATTTCTAAAGATGGAAATACATCAAAAAACAGCTTTTCCACACTATTCACTCCAGTTTACCAATTCTTCTCTCAATGCATGAAGCAGCTGATCTTCCGGAATCTTCCGAATAATTTCACCTTTTTTGATCAGCAGTCCCTCGCCTTTTCCGCCTGCAATTCCGATATCCGCTTCTTTTGCCTCACCCGGTCCGTTTACCACACATCCCATTACTGCAACTTTTATATTCAGCGGAATATCTTCTACCATATTCTCTACTTTATTGGCAAGACCGATCAGATCGATCTGGGTTCTGCCACAGGTAGGACAGGAAACTACTTCGATCCCTCCCTTTTTCAATCCCAGGGTCCTTAAAATCAGTTTCGCAGATTTAATTTCTTCCAATGGATCACCGGTCAAAGATACTCTTATCGTATCGCCGATTCCCTGTGACAAAATAATGCCAAGACCTACTGCGGATTTAATATTTCCGGAAAGCACCGTACCGGATTCCGTAATTCCCACATGAAGAGGATAATTCGTTTCTTTTGCAATAAGCTCATGGGCTTTTGCGCACATCATTACATCAGACGATTTGATACTGATTACCAGGTTGTCGTAACCCAGTTCCTCAATGATACGGACTTTGTCCAGGGCACTCTCTACAATTCCTTCCGCCGTAACACCATGGTATTTTTCGACCAGTTCCTTTTCTAAAGACCCGCTGTTTACCCCTACACGGATGGGAATTCCAAGTTCCTTTGCCTTCTCTACTACGGCGCGGATGCGGTCACCGCCTCCGATATTCCCCGGATTAATCCGAATCTTATCTGCTCCATATTCCATTGCCGCAATGGCGAGCTTGTAATCAAAATGTATGTCTGCCACCAGAGGGATGGTAATTTCTTTTTTTATCTCCGCAAGAGCTTCTGCGGCTTCCATTGTTGGTACGGCACAGCGGATAATATCACACCCTGCTGCGGTTAATTTTTGAATCTGTGCCACGGTAGCTTTCACATCTTCCGTTTTTGTATTTGTCATAGACTGAATTAAAATAGGATTCCCGCCGCCAATAACCCGGTTCCCTATCTGTATTACTTTTGTATGTTCTCTGTGCATCATATCCTCCTATGCCGCATTTTAAACGGCTATGTTATATACACTGTTAAGGTCATTGATGTTAATTATAACTGATATGAAAAGACATGACAAGATGTAAAAGATAGGGTGATGTAAATCAGTGTAACAGAAAAGTGTCCTAGAGCGCATAAAATCAGCTTAGATTTGGGTTTAGCTGAGGAAGTGGACGCTTTGTAGATATAGGTAGTGTTCGGAAAGAGAAGGGGACGGACCATGGCAGCTTGTTTCTTCATTCTACTACATATATTTTTGATTACAGCACTACAGCCAGTTAGGTCTATGAATAGGAAAGGCTGCATCTAAAAACGAACAGCCCGTCACAGCCCAAGGGTCTCCACCAGGCTGAGAAAACCAGCTTTGTGGCGACAACCTGGATCTCGGAAAGATGGGAGTGGGAAACTTGTATGGACGGAGGAAGCGTAGAGCAGAGCTGAGTATTCGCTCTAAAGCAGCACTTCCCTGGTCTCATACCCCTCCAGCTGCGCATTCACTACCCCAAACTCCGTGCTGATACTGGTAATCTGACTCTTCTCACTGTTATTAATGATTACCAGTACCTTGCTCTCCGGGTAATACGCACATTCTGTATACGGATTGGCAGTGACATAATCCGGAATCAATTCCTGGTTTGTTCCATAAAGCAGAAGATTTAAGAACAGTCTCGTATTTTCCAGGCTGTAACGGAAGGATGACAGATAGATACCTTTTCCCTTGCCAAAATCACGTATGGTCAGCGCAGGTACTTTATTTTCTTCAGCCAGCACCCTGTTCTTGCCGTCGGTTAAATAAATCTGACTCTCGCCGGGGATATTAAAGCCGGCAGGAAGAAGACCTTCTATCTTTTCTATGTGATACTCCCACTTTCCATGGCATACTCTTGCCCCCTTATCTTTATCCACTCCTAAGATTTCGGACATGCGGAAAAATGTATCGAAACCCTCCACTGCCGACGGTTCCCGGATTCCAATCAGGGTTCCGCCATGATAAACCCATTTTGTGATCTGTTCAACTACTCTTGCGTCTTTCCAGGCATCGCCGCCGCTCCATGCGCTCCCGGCTTTTCCGGCATTGATCAGAACCTGTACGTCGTCTAACGCTCCGTTTTTAATATCTTCAAAATCCAGGAAGGTTACTTCAACCGGCAAACCCGACAGTGCTTCAATCACATGTATGAGATCGTGTTGTTCTGTCTCATGGAAATGCCCGGAAAGTGTCCAGGACCGAAGCCTGCCCCAGCTATGAAGAACTGCCACTGTGCATTTTAAATGATATACCGGTCCTTCTTCATGTAGTTTTCGGATTCTGCGAAACTCTTTTGTTATCTGCTCTACATAGTCACAAAATTCCGGATAGCCTTCTGTTAAATGCAGATATCCGCCCAAACCGATTCTTTCAATCGGTACGCGAAGGAGGGCGCGCCGTATTTGATTCCAGTATTTTTTCGCTTCCAGGGCGGGATCTCCATCTCCGCTAAAAGTCGGAGCTCCCCCAAGCCCTACCGGAAACAGATATGGATGCAGCCGCAGTTCGTGAGTGACTGACTTTACCCCTGCACATAATCTGGCTTCATATCCAGAGAATACACACTTAATCAATCCGTCAAATCCAAATTCATGAAATCTTTTCCCATAGGGCTCCAGGCCAACCCAGCTGTCATCATAAAAAACATATGCCTGTTTGCCATGGCGGTGTACGATATCTACCAGTTCTTTTCCAAAATGAATAACAAAATCATTGATGAAATTCATGTAATCCAGTTTTCTTGCATTTGGCGGCATATGGGTCACCTGATATGCACCTTTGTTCACAAAATCCTCTGCGCACAGTTGATATCCGTACTTAGATGCAAATTGCTGCAATGCAAGAGGACTGACTGTAAAATCATAAGACCCCCAGTCTGTGAACAGCGAACGGTTTCTCTCACTGCTGCCCCAGATCCATGCAAAATTATAAAACAAAGAGGTAAACCGCACAACGGTAGTATCCGGATGAGCGGCACACCAGTCTTCCATCCATTGCAGCAGGTACTCCCTGGTTTCCACATACCGGGGATCTACAGGCATTAAATGTTCCTTATTCCAGCCATTGGTAACATGATTATACATGGATATTTCTTCCCAAATGCGGTATGCCAGAAAACTAACCGTATATTTATGATAGGGAACCGCATTTTGAATGGTGAGATTCCCGGCTTCTTTCTCATAGGTCCACAGCCTTCTGGAGACTTCCATGTTGGAGGTACGGTCAAAGACCTGCCAAAACTGCATCGATTCCGGACTGTCATTCACCGAAAACTGTCCCTGGGAAAAATCACTCATGAGATGAAAGGTTACAAACGGTTCCACTGCCGTCTTGGGATTTGTGACTAAAAAGGACTGCTGCAGCTTATCCATATGATTTTTTGCCCACTCATTATGGTCACGAATGATACAAATAGTAGAATAGATTCCATAACCGGCATTTAAAATCGTATCCGACAAGGCGGTTCCGTCACTGTCCCTGATCACATCAGCCCCCCATTTCTTTGCCAGCTTCAATGTCAATTCTTCATACCCGGATTCTCCCGGTAAGGTGAAGCCCCCTGTTAATTCTGCTGTCATTATATGTCCTCCTATTCTAATTTCCATGATGATGCAATGACACGTAAAGCCTTTTACATATATCTGCAGCATTTTTTCTGGATATAAGATTATTAAAATCTGCTTCTTCTGCCGCAATTCCAATTTCACAGGCTGCCTGTATCTCTTCTTCTGCCCAGGATGCCACATTGATCCGGTACTTTTTCTGCACAACCGGCAGGTACTTCCTGCATTTATAACCGGTCATTGCGATGCACAGGAATTCCTGCAAGGTGATCTCTTTAGCGGGAAAAATTTTCTTCTCCATTACCATAGTGTTTGGAATCATTCCATTTTGGGCAGCACATTCCACCGTTCCCGCATACCACTCATGCCCCACTACATCCTCAAACATATCGTTATATACATTAATGGGAAAGAAATTCATTGTCTGAATGACCATATCCATTGCTTCAGCTCTTGTAAGCCACTCTTCCGGTCTTTTCAGATCCTGAAACACAATGGGACATGCGGTGGGATTATCCATTCCATCCATATTTGAGGGTGGAGCCGGCAGATTGGTTTTTCTTGATATCTTCCACTCATCCGTATATTCCGGGATGGAATCATGAGCGCTTTGCTGCCCCGGAAGACAAAGCTGTTCCGATAATTCTGCTGCCACAAAACCAGCCATTTTATATGCCCCGTAATCATTGCTGTGGGTGAAATCACCGGGGAAATAATAAAATTTCGCTCCTTCCAGTCCCTGTCGGATTACAAACTCTTTACTTTTACCGTGTAAATCCAGAACCGGAACATTCAGCGTTTTTCCAATCTCTTTACAGACACACGCATAGGGAAGCAGCATATCATTATAAGTACCATCCGCACCTCTCCAGGAATTTCTTGCCAATGGAGTTACCAAAATGGGATATGCTTCTTTTTCTCTGATCTCTTCGATATACGTAATCAGATTTTCCCGGTAGCCTTCCTCTGCCCTGAGGTGGTTCAGTTTCTGATCATTATGTCCAAACTGGAACAGGCAGTAATCCCCTTTTTGAATGTGATCTAAAATAATCTGATAATGGCCTTCGCTGCGAAAACTTTCTGTTGTCAGTCCGGAATGGGCATGATTGGAAACTGCTGCTTTACCATCTATAAAAGCCGGAAGCATCTGCCCCCATCCACAATAACTGGTACCCGGCGCATAGGGATACTCCGCGCTCTGGTCCGTTACAGTAGAATCCCCTGCTATATAAATAACCGGACTTTCTACAGGATATATAGCGACATTTGTCAGTCTTGGCTCTTTTCCTATAATGGTAATAGCTGCACTGTAATCCTGATAAGCCGCCACCTGGCCTCTTGGAATAATATCACTGATATTTAATAAAAATTCTGTTTCCAATACCTCACCCGCCGACAGTCTTCCCCGATAAAAAAGCTTTCTTCTTCCGAGAAAAATAAGCAGTTCCTCTTCTTCCACTGCCGCTGTAAGTTTCAGCCGTACTTTGTAATTTCCGCTTAGGGGAACATCTGCTTTAAAGGAAAGCGGAATCCTTCTGCTGCCATCTGCACAAAGTTCATTTACGATGCATAACGAATCTGCATAACAGCCGGACACATCCTGCGTGATCCGGGTTATATCCTTTTCCCGATACCAGTAAAATGTGTCAAATCCGGTATTTAATTCCGGAATCTGCAGCAAAGGATCCTCCCGCCTGTTTGCTTCTGTCAGAAATCCCCATGTTTTCTCCTTCGTATAGAGATCTTCCGGAGTTACCTGCTGTGCTCCCGCCCCGGCTGCTCCCGGTGCAAAGGTAAATTCATTGCACAAACAGTCTTTCTTATTATGATGTCCCGTCTTATAATGCCCCGTCGCTTCGACAATTTTCATAGTCTAACACCCCCGTCAGAAATGCCAGTGCAAGCCCCTGTCCCCAGCCTTGTATCCAGTCTCTGGATATATTGCAATAGCCGTCACGGTCTTTCATAACCGCAGTTCCTCCGGATACATTTAATACCCTTCCATCGGGACTGATATTATTTAATACGCCCTGCAGTGCTTTGTTAATGTATTTCAGATGCAGTGGATTCCCCTTTTCCAGCATTGCCGATGCAATTCCGCAGGACACTGAAATTTCTTCATAGGATTCTTCATCATCCAGTATTGTCCTCCACAGACCATTTTCAGTCTGCAAAAGCTTGATTGCTGCCAGCTGTTCATTCAATGAGCCCACAATATCCAGAAACTGCGGATACAGATAACATTCCGGCAGGTATTTTCCTACCTGGGACATGGTATATGCCGCCCATGCATTTGCTCTCCCCCAGTAAAAACCTGACATATGGTCTTTGGTAATATTGTTATATCCGTGATACCAGAGGCCTGTATCCATGTTCTGCAGATATTTAATATGCCAGTAATACTGGTTCAATGCATCTGCAATCATCTCTTCTTCTTTTAATTTCACCCCTACCCGGAGCAGAAAAAATGCCGCCATAAACAGTGTATCTGCCCATGCCTGCTCCGGAAAATCATTATTTACAGAAACGGTATGCTGTAAAACCCGATCCGCAAACCGTCTTGCATCACTGCGCAGATATTCTGCTCCTCTCATCACAAGATCCCAGTATTTCTCTTCACCGGTTGCTTCATATAAAGTAATCAGGCAATGCCCCATTGCACAGGTATTGACCGTCCATTTAGGTACCCCAAGTTCTATGTATTCATCAATCCGTTCCTTTA
Source organism: Robinsoniella sp. RHS (assembly GCF_001029355.1). Lineage (NCBI taxonomy): Bacteria > Bacillati > Bacillota > Clostridia > Lachnospirales > Lachnospiraceae > Robinsoniella > Robinsoniella sp. RHS. The sequence goes on along the minus strand of NZ_JNGB01000038.1, from coordinate 50,959 downwards.
ATAAATCCAGATATTCTTCCTTTTTTGTGAATTCATATGCTTTGCTGATTCCATAATAAGCAACCCCGCACGGCCAGTCCCAGGGCATATCCATACGCATCGTACGTGCCACAATCTGATCAATTGCCTCTTCCACCTGTTTTTTATTATACACCAATCCTGCCATATCCATCCTTCTTTCTGCTTTAAAAGGCCGCTGCAGGCTTTTACCCTGCAACAGCCATCCATTTTTTCACGCTTTTTTATTTGTAAGACCCTTCATCTAACAGCTCCTGCTTCTCATCCAGAATTTCCTGATATCCTGCATCCAGATATTCTTCACAAGCAGCCTTATATTTCTCATCAAATTCTTCAGGACTTGAAGTAACCATATCTACATAAACTTCCTGCCACAGGGCGCTCAGATCGGATGCATACTCACTGGAGCTCTCTACCGGTTTTGTAAAAATCGTATTGATTAATCCATATTGTTCAATCTTCTTGGTGTAGTCATAAGACTGCTGGATCAGATCTTCATATCCTGCCGGTGCAAGAGTCTTCATATTTGCTTTTAAATTTTTCTGTTCATCGCCATAACTTGCAACTTCTGCAACCAGACACCAGTAATCTTTATTATTATTGTTAGAAAGTTTGGATTCTCCGTTATAATCAGCTGCCGGTACTGCGATACCATCTTCATCCAGCGTATAATTCTGTCCTTCCACACCATTTTGCAGGTAGAACAAATTATCATCCTGAATCATCCAGTCTAAGAACATCCAGATTGCCGCCCTCTGCTCTTCTGTGGTCTTGGAATTCATACCCATAACCATTCCATAAGACGGATATTCATAATAATATGGTTTGCTGTCTTTAGGTGCAAAAGCTGCCGGATCTAAAACAGCTACTTTTGCATTTGGATCATTGGTTGTTAAACTGTTAATTACGTCTGTTGTATTGGTCATATAGAAGCCATAAGTTCCTGTTTTACCGGAAACAAAATCGCCAACCACGTCAGGCTCTTCTTTTTTCAGATAAAATTCTGCATCAATGAGCCCCGCATTATATTCTTTGTTCAAAGTTCTAAGATAATTTTCAGTTGGCTTCCAGGTTAGTGCAGGCACATTCAGATCGGAGTATAAGGCTAACTCTGTCTGATCAACCGTTTCCCCACGAAATGCATAATCATAAGTAAAGCTCTTATTTACAAGCCTGTCACCCAGGGTTCCAAGTCCTGCATCCTTCCATGCCTGAGCAACTGCCTCCAGTTCTTCACGGTTTGTGGGCATCTCCATCTTTACCTGATCCAGCCAGTCCTGTCGGATGAGGGTTACCCAGTTATAATAGATCGCGTCCCTGTCTGCGAAGAAAAATATATTTTCTCCATTCATTTCTCCGTAGTCCCGGATGGTGTCCCCTAATTTTTCGGAATAGGTGGGCGCATAATAAGCAATTTCGTCCAGATCCAGCGGCTGCATGGCACCTTCATTATAATAGCTGACTGCCTGAGGCATATCGTAGTGGAAAATAATATCCGGTGCGCTGCCGGCTGCTATCATCTGCATATAGTCCGTTACTTCCGTTGTCCTTCCGATTGCCACATATTGCACATCCACATTATATTTGTCCCCAAATTCAGACTGAATCCACTTTGTATAATAGTTATTCGTTGGATCCCATCCCTCGAATCCCCTGTCATAAACCGGAATCTTAATCGTTACTTTCTCCGGAAATCCTTTGGAATAATCGGTATATTCACCTTTCGCAGCCTCTGAACCGGCATCTGATCCGTTTTCTGATCCTTTATTTGTATCTGCCTCATTGGAACCGGCTTCGGTCTTCTGATCTGTCTTTGCATCGGTAGCCGCTGTTTTTTCACCGCCGCATCCGGTGATGGTTCCTAATATCATAGTTCCTGCCAATGTTAGCGCTGCCGCTTTTTGCATTTTTCTTTTCATACTCATTCCTCCTGGTTTTTCTTAATTAAATGTTTATATAGTATCGAGTTTCCTCAATGACCTATCCTTTTACGGCTCCGATCATGGTTCCCTGTACGAAATACTTCTGTACGAAGGGATAAATGCAGATAATCGGAATGGTTGCAAACATAATGCAGGCTGCCTGTAATACTTCCGGATTGGTCATTAATCCGGTAGACCCGCCTTCTGATTTGAAGGATTCAGATGCAGATACAATAAGATAATATAATTTTAACTGCAATGGTCTTAAATCCGTTCTCTGTTTAATATAGAATAATGCATCCTGATAAGCATTCCATCTTCCCACTGCATAAAACAGCGCAATGGTTGCATTAATAGGTTTTGACAAGGGTACAACAATGCTCCAAAGTATCCTGACATGTCCGGCACCATCCAGTACCGCCGATTCCACCAGGCTGTCCGGTATGGAGGACTGGAAGAAATTCTTCATAATCAAAAGATTATATGCCGAAAAGGACAGCGGCAAAATCATACACCACCAGGTATCCAGCATATGAAGATTATTCATAAGCAGATATTCCGGAATAGTACCTCCTGCAAAATACATGGTGAACATGCACAGGAAACTCATAACCTTTCTTCCCTTCAGTTCCTTTCTGGTCAATGCATACGCGGCGCAGATGGTCAAAAACATTCCGATGACGGTAAATGTGACCGTTACTACCACGGATACGAACAGTGAACGGATAATGGAAGAATCTGCAAACACCTTCGCATATGCATTTAGATTTATTCCTTTAGGAAGAAGAAATATTTTGTTTGCCGATACGTATGCTTCCGCGCTGATGGATTTAGCAAAAATATGTATAAAGGGTAACACACACGTTAATGAAGATATGGCTAAAATAATATAAAATATGGTATTCCAGGTTACATTCGAAACCCTCGTTTTAAGTCCTTCCCTTTTGCGGGGCAGGGCTGCTGCTGTCTGACTCATATAACTTTCCTCCTTTAAATTAATCCGTCTTCACCCAGCCGTTTTGCAATAAAATCTGCCCCGAGAACCAGCAGAAGTCCAATCACCGACTGGAATAAGCCAAGTGCCGTAGCTTCACTGAATTTATTATTCTCGATACCCCATCGGTAAACCAGTACCGGAATTGTAGTTGTGTATTCCGTTACTTTGGCATTGGACATTGCGAAAATACGTTCAAATGATCCTCCCATTACCTTACCCAGATTCATAATCAAAAGTGTTACGATGGTGCCCCGGATACAGGGCAGGGTAACGTGAAGGCATTGTTTAAACCGCCCCGCGCCATCTACTTTTGCTGCCTCATATAATTCCGGACTGACACTGGTAATCGATGCCAGGTAAATAATCGTTCCCCATCCCATGGACTGCCATACCCCGATCGCAATGTAAGTAATGAGCCACTGGGTGTCTTCCTGTAAGAAGGGAATTCTGTGAGCTCCCACATTTTCTAAAATCGTATTAATGACACCGCTGTTCAGGCTGAATAACTGGTATCCCACCGCTCCAATGATGATCCAGGATAAAAAATGCGGCAGATATAATAAAGTCTGTGTTACTTTTTTGAAATATTTATTTCGGATTTCATTTAAAATCAAAGCAAGTATGATCGGCATTGGAAAGCCAAAAATCAAATCCAGAATATTCAGATACAGCGTATTAAACACTGCTTTTCCAAAATCCCTTTTCGCAAAAATCTTCTGAAAAACTTCCATTCCAACCCATTCACTGCCGGAAAATCCTTTGGCAACTTTGTAATCTTTAAATGCGATAAACAGCCCAAAATAGGAACCAAATTTAAAGATTAGTATGAAAAGCATTGGTAATAACATTAACAAATATAACTGCCAGTCTTTCTTAAAATAGTACAGCATTCCGTTTTTCCTGCCGGGCACCACAAGTGCCGTTTTCTGATTCTTCTGCTTTGCCGACACACTCATTTGACTCACTCTCCTATTCACAAATTTGTTCTTCTCTACATGGTTATAATTATACAAAAGAACAAAACCATCTTCTCAGCATACAAAAGCCAAATCTATGCATTTTCAACCATTTATTTAAAAATTATGTCTACTTTTGTCTAAACTTATTTAGAATAAATTTCTTTATCATTCTTTTTTCTATAACCAACTATAGATTTTCCATTTAAAATCTAACTTTTTTGTGCATTTATACATTTAAGAAGATTTTTCTTTTTAAATTATGGTTGAAATATTAACTGTTTATAATGTATAATAGTTTTAATTTATCAAGAATAGGAGTGTGCATAATGTCTAAGCAAGCAAAAACAATTATTGAATACCGCAATTATGAACTGCCGGAAAACTTTCCAATTCTGCTGCTGACGGGTGACCGCTGGCATATCTCAGACATCAAGTCAGGAAGGCTTCATTTCCATAATTGCCTGGAGATCGGGCTCTGCCACTCCGAAAGTGGATTTATGGAATTCGAAGATACGCCATTTTCTTTCCAGGCAGATGATGTTACCATTGTGGCATGCGATATTCCCCACACTACATACAGCTCCCCCGGAACTGCCAGCAGATGGTCCTATCTCTTTGTAGATGTGGAAGAATTCCTCCATCCCTTTTTTCCTATCGATGCCCTTCCCCATGCACAGATCTTAACTGACCTGATTCATAATTTCCGCAGAATCATGCACAAAGATGATTATCCCCATATTTTCTATCTTGTCAACAGCATGATTTCTGAAATGCAGGAGAAGAAAATGAATTACCAGGTCAGTGTCCGGGGATTATTTGTTGCTCTTATAACTGAATTAATGCGGCTGCGTTCGGATTCTGCTTCCAGTCAGGAATTTCAGGCACCGGAAAACATGCTGGTGATCGCCCCTGCACTGGACTACATTAAGACAAATTATATGAATTCCTTTTCCATTGACTATCTCGCAGACCTATGCCACCTAAGCCCTACACACTTTCGCCGGCTGTTTCATGCTATTATGGATACCAGCCCGCTTGAATTTATCAATACCACACGAATACTAAAAGCCAGTTCCATGCTGCGTACCACGGAATATTCGATACTGACCATTTCCGAGCGGGTAGGTTTCCACTCTATTTCCAGCTTTAACAGGCATTTTTCCGCACTTTTAGGTATTTCTCCGAAAGAATGGCGCAAGAAGATGTCTGTTCTTAAAAATCAGTCGGTTCTGGAATATACGGGATGGATGTAAGATCCTGCAGTCTATATCCTGGTAATAATCATGGCATCCAACCTTGATATTGATTTTGGAGCACAGTTTAAATTCAGCTGTCCATCCGTGACTTCTACTTCATAAGTCCCAACGGTATAGCTGTTTGCACCATTTTCCACCTTTACTGCCACAGTCCCTTCCAGGTCGCCTTTTACCGTACTTTTATATGCTGAACCTCCTACAATATCTACCTGATAGGTTCCATTTGGCACGTCGACACAAAAAGTATTCCCATCAGGCAATGCAAAATCCTGATAGACATCTGCCGGAATTTCCCCCTGATCACAGATATAGTCTTCTGAGCGCCCTGTAATTATATTTGCTCCATCAGCAAATCCAAACTTTTTCTCTTTCGAATAAGTAATCCCCAATTCATCATTGGTCTTGCTGCCTCCTTTGCCATTTACGGTGATTCCAATCCAGCCTTCTGCTGCCTTGTCATTTGAAATCCCAAAATCAAACCGGTAGAGCACTTCAGCAGCTTTTCTTTTTGTTTTCATTTCCAGCGGCTTTGACATATAAGAGGTTTTTCCATCCACGACTGCTGCTGTCTTATAAAAATACATTGTATCCGTTTCTAAATTTTTATCGGTATACGAATAAACTTTCTGATTCCGGTCTGCCGATACAGTGTCGATCAGCTTATATGTTTTGCCATCTTCTGATCTGTAAATTTCATAACCCGCAATTTCATGTCCACGGACACCATCACTTGCAGGCGTAAAGGTAAAGGTAAGGGAATCAGATGCTGTCTTATCTTCCTGTGCCGTTAACTGAGCTGTGATCAGGCCTTCCGATAAGAGATAGCTTAAATTAGCCGGCTGGTTGTATGCCACATTCTGCCATGCTACCCCCTGTCTGTATGCCCTGTTTTCCAGGAGGCACGGGACTACATAATCTGTTTGAATTGTGGATGCATAGATGCGGATCCTGTTCTGGTCGCTGCTGCAGCGGGAAATTATTTCTTCCCTCCAGTCGCCTAAGATATCCGCGGTCAAACCGGTATTTCCTTTGGTTCCGTTGTTTGACAAAATTTGCGTTGAATCAAACAGCGTAACTTCCTGATTGTTTTCGTAGTCCCATTTTGTCAGGTTTACGGCAATCGGTTTGTAAGCACCACTGTCAAACCTGTGGTCCTGAATTTCGCTTAACAGATCTCCATCCCAGAAAATGCTTGCATTGGATGCAGGAGACTTCTCAGCCAGTGTAATTAAATTTTCCAAAGTTGACATTGTGGAATATACACCACCATCCCTGGAATCCCAGGAAGGCTCTTCCTCTGCTGACGAATTGGGAGATGCAATAGACCAGAATTCCGCCCCGGATGCGGTTGGATCAATATCAGCAGCTACACCTCTTCCGGTATCCCGTCCAACATGATATCCCATTAAGATTTTGCCGGTCTCAGCATCATGTATTTCTACATGATAAGAAGCATCATCATGTTCATGGACCGCCATAACTTCCAGCCCCTCATTCCAGTTCACCCAGTCGGATACATGCATGGCATCGCCATGTCCCTGTCCGGTTGAATACTTTACGGTTCCATTGTGATCTATGACCAGCGCACCGTAAATAATCTCATCTTTTCCGTCGTTATCGATATCATTCACACTTAAGCCATGATTTCCCTGAGCTTCATACTGGCTTCCTGCTTCATTGGTGTCAAACTTCCAAAAGGTCTTGATTTTATCCCCAACACCGTCGCCATCCGTATCTGCCAGATTATATGCCGTAAGACAGGTTCTCGTATAATAACCCCGACAGAACACTGCACTTGGTGTAGTTCCATTTAAATATGCCACTGCCGACAGGAACCGGTCTACACGGTTGCCATATCCGTCCCCCCAGGCATTTACATTTCCTCTGCCTGGTTCATAGTCAACAGTATCGATCAGAGATGCATCATCGCAGTTAAACATCGTAAAATATTCAGGTCCTTCCAGAATATATCCCGTTCCGTTCCGATAATCATGAGCCTTGCTTATTTGATCCGTTGGAAGGGACGCTGCATTGCAGGCACCTACATATGCCTTTTCCACAAGTCCGGCATCCGTACCGTCTGTGCTTTGATAAGAAGTCGTTCCATCTGCTGTCTTAACTGCAATCTCTGCTTTTCCATCCCCGTCAAAATCCCACACCTGGAACTGGGTATAATGAGCACCGGAACGGATATTGACACCCATATCAATCCTCCACAGCAGAGACACTTCCCCGGTTGCAAAATTCACATCATATCCATCCAGGAATGTGGTTCCCGTATATCCTTTTGCAGAATTATCCTGGGCATTGGAAGGATACCATTTTACAACTAATTCCAGCTGTCCATCCCCGTCCAGATCCCCTACGGACATATCATTTGCCGAATAAGTACAGGCAGTTCCATCCGGCATTGTCTGATCTGCCGGGCTGTAAAGCTTTAATTCCAGATATTTATCCTGCCACACAGCAGTGTCCAATACCTTTAATCCAAGCTCCTCATCGGAAGATCCTTCTACCCGGTAGATGTCAGAAGCGGTACCTCCCTCATCCACCAGATTGGTAACGGAGAGATTTTCTGCAATTTTCGTTTCATTTCTGTAAATATTAAACGTAGTTCCTTTCGGGTCTTTTTCAAATGACCGCCAGCTTAAATAGACACCGCTGGTATATTCCTTTCCTGCTGCATCAGAAGCAGTTACAACGGTTTCCCCTCCGTCAGCTCCCGCCAGATTTATGGCAATTGCGCCTCGGTCCGTCAATGTTTCCGCAGGCGAGGCAATTAATTCCCCCGTCACTTCTGTCTTGCAGACCTTTGAAAATTCCCCCGCTCCCCCGGCATTTACTGCCTTTATTTTATAATAATACGGTATATTCGCGGTCAAATCGTCTCCCGTATCTGTAAAACCGGGAACCTGGGTTTCTCCAACTTTTATAAACTCTTTAAACCCTTTTTCATCCTCAGACTTATCAGAACGGTAAACCATATATTTAAAAGCGGTATCCGTACTGTCCCAGGAGAGTTTTATCTCTCCATTTTTAGCACTGTCACATTTTATATTTGCGGGAGGTGCCGGTTTTTTAACCCCAGGATCCAGCATATCTATTTCAATGGTATTGCTTGGTGCTGATTCTGTTCCATCCGTTCCCAGTGCAGTAATATAGTACTGGTAAGTTTCTCCCAGCGAGGCCTTCATGGACCGGCAGGACAATTCATCCGTCTGATACTCCTCTGCCGTAAAAGATTTCACCATGGTAAATTTTTCATCTGCCTGTCCCTTCTGGTAAATCCGGTACGCCGCAGCTTCTCCCACTCCGGTAAAACCTATCAGAAAAGAAGCAGAATTTCCTTCAATGCTCATCTCAGAATAATTTAAACCGGATGGCGCTAATAAAACCGGGGTAATTTCAAGCCCATTAATATAGGGATTTGATCCTCCTACGGTAAGGTTGAGCTGCCCATCCATAACACGCACAGAAGCTGCCATACTCGCCAGTGCCTGTTTAGTGGAAATACCTCCCGCTGCTTTTCCCTCAGCCGTATAAGACGCCTTAATCGTTGAAGTTCCGGGAAGCAGATCGCCTGCATATACTTTGATCTCATAATCACCATTTGGAAGATCTACGGCAAATTCTCCTTCTCCCAGATTGAAATCATCTGCCATAGCCGAAGAATCGGCATTTCCGTTACCTGCGCGGTTACGGCCATTATTGGGTGCTTTAATCCATCCATAACCCGCTTCTTTTGTATACCCCTGGTTCTGGTTTACGCCGGTCCATCCCTCCATGGTAGGTGAATTATTATAATTAAAATCATATTTATACTGGGCGGATTTTGTTGTGACCGTCAAGTTTTCCGACATTTCACCCAGACCTTTATCATTATAACCGCATACGGCATATACATAATTCCTGCCGCCCTCGCATCCATTATCCGTATATCTGGTGCCTGCAGTAACGGAATACTTTTCCGCATTTGTAAAGTCAATCGTATCCGCGGCTGCCCCCTCTGTCAGTTCCTCCCTGAAAATATAGTACATTTCAGCCCCCTGGGATGCATCCCATTGCATCGACACACTGGAAGCCCCTATGGTAATTGGCATTAACCCCGTAACAGCCTGGGGAACACTGGCTGACTCCTTCAGATTAATTAAAGACTGCAGGCGGCTGATCGTCGGGTCTTCCGGCTGGGATATTTCTGAAATCTCTTTTGCTACACACTGAGCGAACTTATAAGCTCCATAATACTGCAAATGGGTACTGTCTGTTGCTCCCCCTGCATAGGCGCCGGTATATTCTCCCGGTTCCACCCAAAGGAACAGAGATTTTGCCCCTTCAATGCCAAAGCTTTCACACAACGCAATGGATGCTGCACTTAAGTCTGCTAACGGTATATTTTCCTGTGCTGCAATGCTCCTCATGACATCCCCATATGCTTTAAAATTTTCATTAAAAGTACCGTCTGCATTGTAACTGTACCTTGCTGCCGGAGTTACCAGAATACAAGACGCTCCTCTTTGGCTGGCTCCATCAATATAATATTGAATCCACTTACCAAAATCCTCCGGAGATACATAGCGGTTTGGTCTGGAGGATGTTGCATCATTGTGCCCCCACTGTACCAGCAGATAATCTCCGGGCTTTACATCCTCTAAAAGGTCGTCCAGCTTCCCTTCTTCAATAAAGGATCTGGAACTCCTTCCACCAATTGCCCTGTTCTCTATGATCACCTGATCTGTTTCATAGCTTCTGGACTGACTGTAATTACAGTCATCGCATGGACCCTCGCCTATATAATTTCCGAAGAAATTGTGCAGTGCCTCTCCCCATCCTGTCTGTGGATCATAGTAATCCTCATAAGTCTGCACCGTAGAATCCGATGCCAGGAATATGGTGGGCTTATCTCCTGCCGCTTTTTCTGCAGATGCCTCAATCTTCATACTTTCCACATAGACAGCCTGCTCTGCTGCCTCTTCTGCAGAAACGGCTTTGCTGTCAGCTAAGAATTTCAGATTCAGCACACCATCAATGAGACAGGTATGAAATGTTACGGTTTTTCTGCTGCCTGCCGGCACTGCTACATCCGAAGCTTTCGTAATATCCTCAGCTTCCAGACTGGCGGAATAATCCATATCCGTAGGATTTACCAGTTCCACCGTAACATCATAATCCTTAGCTTCCAGTTTTACATCCAATGTAGAAGTATTTTCATATGTATAAACACCATATCCGGTATTCTCCGTCTCTGTCCACACCTGGCTTGCAATCCGCAGATACGATTGCTCATCTGTAACGTAAGCAGCACTCCCGGTGGTTATAGATGCATTTCTTGGATAATACACATTTCCCTGCCAGCCTGCCGCTTCTTCCGGATATGTGAGGTCTGAAAATCCAAAGCCAGTCTCTTCCGAATAAAGATTTTTACTGGTTACTCCATTGACTGGCTTTGTACCAAACAGAAACGTCCCGGTATTCCCATCTTCCGCTGTACGTATGCCTTGCGTTTCCTGTTCCGGTTCCGGTATGGATGCAGGTATTTCACTCAGTTTCTCTTTTGACTCTACTTTTTCTTCATTCGTTTCTACCGCGGAACGTTCCCCGACCTTCTCTGTCTCCGGTATTTTTTCAAGATTTACTTCTGTCTGTTCCATAATCAATTGTTCTTCTGCCGCAGCGGTCCCACCACTATTTTCCGCTGCAAAAGCCACTGCCGCCTGCATATTTGTTACCACCATAGATGCAGCCAGACAGAATGCTGCTGCCGAGGATACCCGGCGCCTTTTTTTACGACTTTCTTTCATCTCTCTTTACCTCCTTTTTGTGCAACTTGATTCTTTTTTAGATCTTGTTGCTGATTTATTATAATATTTTAGCATTTTCTATATATTATTTCTGGTTATCTTTTGTTGGATTCTTTGCATTTTTAACCATTTTGATTCTGTCTGTGAGCACATTTGCTTATACAAAAGGATACCCGCCATTTCAGCATAAAAATATGACGCAATCTCATGCAAACCCTCTTGACAAAACCGTGTTATAAGTATATAGTGTGTATTACAATCATACACACTATATACAGAAAGTGATTAGTCCAAATGAAAATATTAATCTCCAACACTACAGACAAACCTCTGTACCAGCAAATCGAAGAACAAATCAAAGACGCCATTTTCAAAGGCGAATTAAAAGAGGGGGATGCCCTGCCCTCTATCCGGGGCTTTGCCAACGACTTAAAGGTAAGCGTCCTTACCATACGCCGTGTTTACGATGAATTGGAAGCCGAAGGCTTTGTTACCAGCCAGGTTGGGATCGGAACATTTATCTCTGCCGGTAATCTGGAACTGCTGCGGGACTCCAAGCGGCGTCTGGTAGAACAGAAAATGCAGGATATGATCATGTCGGCAAAAACCCTGGAAATTTCCAAACAGGAACTGATGGATATGATGGATATCCTATACGACGAAGAGTAAGCAGGAGGATTTATATATGGAAAATGTATTAGAAGTAACCGGATTAAATAAGAATTATAAGAACTTTGCATTAGAAGATGTAACTTTCACACTTCCCTGCGACTGCATTACAGGATTTATCGGGATCAACGGCTCCGGCAAAACAACTACCATCCGATCAATCTTAGGCCTTGCCAATAAAGATGCAGGACACATCAAGGTATTTGGGCTTGATATGGCTGAACACAGCCGGGAAATCAAAAACCGATTAGGCATAGTCCTGGACAGCGGATGTTTCTACGAAGATCTCACCATGTCAGAGATGAAAAGCATCCTGGCACCCGCCTACTCAAAGTGGAACGAAAAGACATACCGGGATTATATGGACCGTTTTTCCCTGAATCCGAAGCAGAAAATAGCGACTCTTTCCAAAGGCATGCATATGAAGTTTGCTCTTACGCTGGCACTTTCCCATGAAGCGGAGCTTCTGATCATGGATGAACCAACCAGTGGACTCGACCCTCTGATCCGCAGTCAGTTTATGAATATTTTAACAGACTTTATGAAGGAAGGCGGAAAGAGTGTATTTTTTTCTACCCATATCACTTCCGACCTGGACCGGATCGCAGATATGCTGATTTTGATTGATGAGGGGCGCATTCTATTTGAAGAAGAGAAAGATATGCTTTTAGAGCAATACCGACTGGTAAAAGGCGATGGCACGCATCTGTCTCCATCGGTAAAAGAGCTGTTTTTGAATTTGGAAGAAACGCGTTTTGGTTTCACCGGAATTACAAAACAAATAGCAGAAATACGCCGGAGCATACCGGATATTCTGGTGGAAAAACCGGGAATAGAGGACATTATGCTGGGATGCATAAAAGGAGGAAAATCAAAATGATTCTGAATCTGCTAAAAAAGGATTGTATAATTATTAAAACCAATCTGCTGCTGATGATGGGTTTTACCATCTTTTTTTCAGTCTTTCTGGTATTACGGACACCCGGACTGGCAGGCGTCCCCCTGTTTATCACGCTGAGTATCTTCATTCCTATGCTCACAACCAGCTTTGTTTCACAGGCAGACTATAAAGCATATAAAGTGATTCCCCTGCTGTGTGCCTCTCCTTACAGCAGAACCGCTATGGTAATTGCCCGCTATGTATTTTTATACATGATGTTTTTTTACTGCTGTATTGTTTATATCACCATCATGTCCATTCTGCAAATGAAGCAGATTCATTTCATGTCGGTATTGACATCCTTTTTGATTTTATCCATCCTTTATGGTATCTGTGAGCCGTTGGAGTATAAGATAGGATTCGAGAAAGTACAATATCTATTCATAATGCTTATTATGGTGATTCCTTTTGGAATTGCTTTTATCATAAAACTCGATCTGCTGTCCAACATTCAAATCACAAAAATGCCGCCAAATTCTGTACTCTATATCCTGATGGCAGCCGCCATTATCATAGTCAATGCCGTATCCATAGTGATTTCTTCCCATATCTTCTCCCGCCGGGAACTATGATAACTATGAAGAGATATATGGAAAAGGAGGACCTGAAATGATATTACACCTGATTAAAAAAGATTATTATATGATCCGATTATATTTTATTGTGAGCCTGGCAATTGCTGCTCTTATCCAGGTGCTCATCCACACTGTGTTTCCTGACCTGCCCAAAACGATGGTATTGCTATACATCGTGATTATGGTTTATCTGCTCGTATGCCAGAATCTCTCCCTTAAAGAGTTCAAATTTGAAAAGGCAGAGTCCCTTTTGTGTTCCTCTCCCTATATGAGATGTGATCTGGTTATCGCCCGTTACCTTTTCCTGATGCTGCCTTTAATATGCTGTATCATCCTGTACCAGTCCATAGCCCTGATACTTCCGGGAACTGCACCGGTCAGTTTGTTTCATTGCTTTCTGGTAACGGCAATTGCACTGGTACCACTATCCATTTACATTCCCGTCCAATATAAGTTTGGATATGCGAAGACAAAGTTTATTCTCACCGGCATGATACTCGTCATCGCACTGATTCCCAAGGAAATTGCCGGGCTGATCCAGTCTTTCAACCCGGAAAAACTGTCCGCTATGCCGGTTTTTCCAAAATATCTTCTGGTAACTGTATTGATATCAGTCGCGATGGGTATATCCATATTTTTTTCTCTCCAAATCTATAATTCCAGGGAACTGGAATAAAGGTAACACAAAAAGCGTACAGACACAGAAACCCGGCAGTGAAGCCGCTGTCTCCTTTGTCTGTACGCTTAATTATTGTAATGTCTACTTTGAAATTAATTTTTACACTTACCTGGCATTCCCAACTTCCATTGTCCAGCCATGTGTATCTTCTATTTTTCCTAACTGGATTCCGGTTACGGTATCATACAGCCTCTGGCTGATCGCACCAATTCCACCATCTCCAATCTGGAATACGTCATTCACATAACGCAGATGACCTACCGGAGAAATAACCGCTGCGGTTCCGGTTCCCCATACTTCTTCCAATGCACCTGTCCTGGCTGCTTCTTCCAGTTCATCCACACTAATTCTTCTTTCTTCAACCGGTAGTCCCCACTCTTTGCACAGTTCTATACAGGTATTTCTGGTTACACCCGGAAGAATACTGCCGTTTAATACCGGTGTCACAACCGTTCCGTTTATCTTAAAGAAGATATTCATTGCGCCCACTTCTTCAATATACTTTCTTTCAACTCCATCCAGCCAGAGTACCTGGGAATATCCCTCTTCATGTGCCTTTACCTGTGCCGCCATGGAAGCTACGTAATTGCCGCCTGCTTTGGCTTCACCGATACCGCCCCGAACCGCTCTTACATACTCATCTTCAATCCAGATCTTAACCGGATTCAGTCCTTCCGGATAATAAGCACCTACCGGTGATAAAATGATGATGAATTTGTATGTATTAGATGGACGTACTCCCAGGAAAGGATCTGTTGCGATTACAAATGGCCTTACATAAAGGGATGTACCTTCTTTTGTAGGAATCCACGCCTGGTCTATTTCGACAAGTGTTTTGACACCGTTAATAAAGTCCTCCACCGGAATTTCCGGAATCATCAGTCTTTTGTTGGAGTTAACGGCTCTTTCTGCATTTTTGTCCGGGCGGAATAACAGGATTCTTCCATCTTCTGTTTTATAAGCTTTTAAGCCCTCAAACATCTCCTGTCCATAATGAAATACCATAGCGGATGGATCCAATGTAATAGGCTGATAAGGCATAATCGCAGGATCATGCCATCCCTTTTCCGTACTATATTCCATTACATACATATGATCTGTAAAAATGGTACCAAATACCAACGGATTTTCCGGTCCTGGAATTGGTTTCGGATTCATAGTTTTTTCAATTTTGATATCTAACATTTTTCTCATCCTTCCCTGAAAGCTTTTATCATATTTTTACCCCTGCAGTATACAGGTTCCTCCAGCGATACTGCATTAATAAGTAGTTTGAAAGAAACTTTCAAACTTTTTTCTTCCCATTATTCTACTTTTCTTACAGATTGTCAAGACAAAGCCGGAAATTTCTTAATTTAATGCATGAAATTATGAAAGTGACATTATTTCAATGAATCTGTTTAGTTTTTCTTTCGTTCATACCTGATAAAGGTGTACTCCAGGTCAAAATATGTCTGTTCCTCACTTTCACCTGTCACCTCCCACTCTTCCATTTTATCTAAATCCGGAAAACGGGAATCTGCTACATATTCATGGTCAATCTTCGTTACATGGCCTAAACTGCAGTAAGGAAGCATCTGATGATAAATGCTGTCTCCGCCGATGACGTAGATATCGTCACTGTCGTATTTTTTCAATTCTTCCTGAAGTTCCTCCATACTGTGTACAATTACTGCATCCTTAACTTTATAATCCTTATTGCCGGTTAGTACTATATTTGTTCTGTTTTTTAACGGGAGACCGTTTGGAAAACTCTCCAGTGTCTTTCTTCCCATAACAACTACTTTTCCTGAAGTCGTTTCACGGAAAAATTTCATATCCGCCGGAATGCTCACCAAAAGCTTATTCTCATTTCCAATGCCCCAGTTTTTATCTACTGCTACTATAAAATTCATTTTAAACCTCCTGTGCCCGGTACCGCAGCACCCGCTTTTATCTGAGTGCCGCTGTACTGAGAATTAAATTGCAATGGGAATATTCTTAATCTGCGGTCCGGTTACATAGTCTTCCACATGAAGATCATCTACCGTAAATGCATAGAAATCCTTTACGTCCGGATTCAGCCATACTTTCGGAGCTTCAAAAGTTTCCCGCTGTATCAGCTCTTTAATGATTGGAATATGCCTGTCATAAATATGGGCATCTGCAATTACGTGGACAAACTCTCCTGCATTCATATCACATACCTGCGCCAGCATGTGAACCAGCAGTGCATACTGGCATACATTCCAGTTGTTTGCAGCAAGTACATCCTGAGAGCGCTGGTTTAAAATCGCATTCAGGGTCAGCCTGTCTTCATTTTTTTCTTTTGTCACATTAAAAGTCATGCTGTAAGCACAAGGATAGAGGTTCATCTCATGCAGGTCTGCATGTACATAGATATTAGTCATTATCCTGCGGCTGTAGGGATTATTTTTCAGATCATAAATGACACGGTCCACCTGATCCATCATACCTTCCCTGTATTGGTGTTTAACGCTCATCTGATAGCCGTAAGCTTTCCCGATAGATCCATCTTCATCCGCCCAGCTATCCCAGATATGGCTGTTCAGGTTCTGAATATTATTGGACTTTTTCTGCCAGATCCAAAGCAGTTCATCAAATGCACTTTTCAGTCCAGTTCTTCTCAGGGTAAGTGCCGGAAATTCCTTTCTCAGATCATAGCGGTTCACAACGCCAAATCTTTTGATGGTATATGCAGATGTCCCATCCTCCCAGTGAGGGCGGACTTTTTCCCCTTCTGTGCTGACTCCGTTCTCAATAATATCCTGACACATATCTATAAAAATTTTATCTGCGTAACTCATATTCTAACCTCCTTATTCGTTTGGATATTTCACGCCCCACTGTGCACGCAGGCTATCCATTAATTCCATAATACGTATGGTTTCCTTATGCGGCATCTGCGGGCATTCCAGCTCACCTTTCCCCATGGCATCCATACATGCTTCCACTTCATATTCGTATCCGGTAATCTGCTTTGGGGTTTCGTATTCAGCAATCAGTTTGTGACTGGTGTCGAATACGCGGATTCCCTCACAGTTATTAATATTCTGTACTTCAATATACCCCTTATCACCGTAAATCATACCCCGTCTGTCGGTGGCAACCATCATATTGCTGTGAAGCTGGGCCATTTTTCCATCTTCATAGATCAGTGTAATACTGTTAACCGCATCTACTTTTGATTCTGTTAACACTGCAGTAGAGGACACTTCTTTGATTTTATCCCCAAATACCATTGAAGCAAAATTAATCGGATAGACACCCAGATCCAACAGCGCTCCTCCTGCAAGTGCAGGCTCCTGCATTCTGGGCAGATGCCCTACCACATATCCCAGATTTGCCGTAAGTGATGTTATTTCCCCGATTACCTTACTTTCAATGACCTCATCCAGCGTTTTGCGCATTGGCATATAACGTGTCCAGATCGCCTCCGTTAAAAGCAGATTTTTGCTCTTTGCCATCTCACATAATTCCACTGCCTGTTTTGCATTTACCGTGAATGCTTTTTCACACAATACATGTTTTCCATGCTCCAGGCAGAGCTTTACATGTTCGTAATGGTGGGAATGCGGTGTTGCCACATATACCAGTTCCAGCTCCGGATCCGAAAGCATTTCTTCATATGACCCGAATGCTTTTGTAAAATGATACTGTCCGGCAAATGCTTCTGCTCTCGCATAATCTCTTGCTCCCACGGCGTAAGCTTCTACTTTGTCCATCCCAGCTATTGTTCTGGCCATGGCACCACCAATATTTCCTGCTCCTAAAATCCCCATTTTCATAGTCATTACCTCCTGTTTTTATTTTTCTTGTCCCGTCAGGCTCCTTGCCCGCGGGAATGAGTCAATTGCCTAATTTTATTACACTTGGATCTTCCGCAAATCCGGAAGCATTGTATAAGAATAAGATATCCGTGTAATTTCTTGCATTCATATAGTCCTTAAGGCTTTCATTAAAATACCTCAGGTCTATCATATCCACCTCTGAAAAATCATGAAAAGCAAACGGTACAAAACAATGTGCATATGAATCCTTAATCACCAGCAGCTTCCTGCTGCTTCCCGACTCCGTATTGGCTTCAATAACCGGCTGGTTCCCCCCGAAGAATACAGCATACTTATCCTTTTTTTCCAGAAAGGAACGGTCATACAGATCTCTGCGTATTTCCTGGGAATGATTATAATTCAACACATAGGGAACTTCTTTTTTCGGTATAAATGCCTCTATGGAATCACTCTGTACCCTGCAATTCACCTTAGATTCTATGGTACCCAGAAAATCATTTGAAAGAGTTTCGATACGGTAATCATCCTTAGTCAGAGGCGTAATCCCAATTTCCTTTGCCCATGCCTCATACATGTAAAATGCCGCCAGCGTTTTCCAGTGATGGTCCGTGCGGTAATAGATTTCCTCGTCCTTATGTTCCCTTAATACACTTTCACAGTCAAAGTAGGTATCCCCGGGCAATGCCGCCTTTACTTTTTTAAGATACCCTTTTTCCTCTGCCGGACTAGCAAAAGGCGGAAGCTTTTCTCTCAGGATATCCACGGCATTAGGTACAATCATTGCTTTCACATGACCCGAACCATATTTTTGTTCTGCTGTTTCCATAAATCCTTTTAAAGCCTGGATATTCCTGAGAGCAGTATCCGTAGTGAAACTTCCCGTGTGCTTTTCAATTAGATACCCGTCTTTTGCAAAATAAATATCATTGATTTCCTGTTTAAACGTACCGCGTTCCACCTGCGTCTTTAAACCAATCCAGGCATCCCGCAGCACAAACTGGTCTGTGAGATATTTTTCATAGTCTTTTGTATAGCTTCCATTAAAAATGCGTTCCGGAGATATGTCCGGCTTCTGTGCCAGTTCCCTGTTCTCTTTTTCAGAAAATCCGGTGTCTGACTTCAGAAGTGTCGCAATTGTGAATCCGAATATTAGAATTAAGAATAATATAATGATTATCCAATTTTGTTTTTTGCTCATATTTATACCCATTGCAGGCAGACCTGCAATACTGCCGCAATAAAACAGGTTGAAAGAATCGCATCGTGGCTTCCTTTCTACATCATAATTTTCTTTCAACCTCACTTCTGCCATATCTAAAACCTGAAATATAAGAATGGGTTATAGGTTGCATCCACCAGATATGCCACGGATATGATAAATATCCCCACATAAAACACGCTCTTCAGCAACACGCATACCCACTGCGTGTTTTTCAGGCATGCAAGCCATTTCTCCGCTGTCAGTTTGGGTAACATCGTAGCTCCCAGAATCAGAAGCACCAGCAAAACCCCGTTATTATATAGCAGATAAATGCTTTCCTGGTTGAACAATGCCTGTCCGTGACCGCCAAACAAAGCTCCTATGTAGGAAAAACCTTTTGCCAGATCATCAAACGCAAAGATTACCCAGCCAATCATTACAAAGAACATGGAATATAAAATTCGTATCACTCCAGGCAGCTTTTCTAAAAATCTTCCTAACACGAATTTCTCAAGCAGCAGCAGCAAACCGTAATATACGCCCCACATCACAAAGTTCCAGCTGGCTCCATGCCAGATTCCGGTGAGCAGCCATACAACCAGGATATTGCGCACCTGCTTTAAAGCACCCTTGCGGTTGCCGCCAAGGGGAATATAGACGTATTCCCGAAACCAGGAGCTAAGGGAAATATGCCATCTTCTCCAGAATTCCGTAATACTCTTAGATACATACGGATAGTTAAAGTTCTCCAGAAAATGAAACCCAAACATTTTGCCAAGGCCGATTGCCATATCCGAATAGCCGGAAAAATCATAATAGATCTGGAAAGTATATGCCAGAATTCCAAGCCAGGCTGTTGCAACCGGAATGTCCCCTGCCGGCATCGCTGAAATCGTATCCCAAAGCTTTCCTATATTATTAGCTAACAAAACCTTCTTTCCCACACCAATCATGAAGCGGTGTATTCCAACCACAAAATCATCACTGTTCTCTCTGCGGTCCCGCATCTGCTTTGCAATTGTTTTATACTGCACAATCGGACCGGCAATCAGCTGAGGAAACATAGAAACATAAGTACCATAGTTGATCCAGTTTTTCTGTACCCTGGTAACTCCGCGATATACATCAATAGTATAAGACATAGTCTGGAATGTAAAAAATGAAATCCCAATGGGAAGGGGGATTCCCAGAAGCGGTATGCCGGTTCCAAAAACTCCGTTTACAGAATTTATGATAAAATCTGCATATTTAAAAAATCCTAAAATTCCCAGATTGGCAAAAACTGATATTAACAGAAATTGCTTTGCCTTTTTCAGATTGCCTCTTTCCCTGTATTTACCTATCAGCTGGCCGAAGGTAAAATCCATGGTAATGGAAAAAAGCATTAAGAACACGTATTTAGGCTCACCCCAGGCATAAAAAAAGAGACTGAATAAAAATAATATGGTATTTCGTATCTTCCTGGGCGCTATATAATACAGAATAAGCACCGCCGGCAAGAAACGAAACATGAATAATATACTGCTGAAAACCATCTGCTACTCCTTAATTACCTTATTTTCAAATATTATGGACTTATTAACATTTTTTAATTTTCTAAAAAGGTATTTACAATTATCGCATTTATTATATAATAGAGTAGGGCAAAAGACAAACAATTTTTTAATAAGGTGGTTATATATGGGAGAACAGAAGAAAAGACCGGGGATGCGGCGTAAAAAACCGAATAACGGTCTTGTTATTAATGTACTGACGCTAATCGTGATCGTACTTGTCGTCTTTGAGGGCAAGAGTCTGATTAGCCTTTTTTCGAAAGACAGTCTGGCACAGCGTATTAAGACTGAAGTAGATGAAGTATTAGCCCAGGAAGAACTGGCGCAAAACAAGGGAGCATCAGAAGCACAATCTGAATCGCAGAAAAAAACGCCGGTTACTGAAAAAGCACCTGCACAGACCGAAACACAGGCGCAGACAGACAGCACGGTACCTGCAGCATATCGTGATGTTGTGGTTCCCAAAGCGGCAACGCCTGCAGATGATTCTTATTTCGCTGATGCTGTATTTATCGGCGATTCCCGTATGGAAGGATTTAAAAACCAATCCGGCATTACCAAGGGTTCCTTTCTGACCGCTGTAGGCATGGAATTGGAAGATATTTATGACACGCCTTATATTGCTACTGCCTCCGGTAATATTACCGTATTTGACGCGCTGAAGAAGGCTCCTTACAAGAAGGTCTATATGATGATCGGTACCAACGAACTGGGTACCTATGATTTCAACACCTTCAAAGAAACCTATACCAAGGTTCTTGGAGACATCCAGACGATTCAGCCGGATGCAATTATCTATGTCTATTCCGTTGTATACGTAGAAGAAGACCTGACCGAATTTGACTATGTAAATAATAAGAATGTTGACGCGGCAAATGAGAAAATCCTGGAAATCTGTAAGGAAAAAGGATACCATTACCTCAATTTAAACGAGGTGCTGTCCGATGGCAACGGTTCCCTGATAAAGGGTGCTACTTCTGATGGAGTACATATGTATGAAGAATATCTGAAAATGTGGCTTGACTATACAAAATCCCATTATATCAGTGATACAGGCAGCTCCGGTACAACCGGGAACAGCCCGTCCACAGAAGGTACAGAAACAACACCTGCAACAGAAGCAACAGAAGCAACAGAAGCACAAGATCTAAATCAAGTTTAAAGGAGAATACTATGAAATACTTTCGTTTAGTTTTAATTACAATTTTTATGATGCTCACACTCACAGCCTGCTCAGGAGGCAAAGATAAAAATATTGATGTAGATATTAACAAACTGGCAGAAGAAATCCAGAGCCAGGCAATCACCTCTGGCGAGCTTAAACAGGCAACTACAGATATCTTTGCTTCCACCTATTTTGTGGACATGGATAAAATCGAAGAAAGCACTGCCTATTTAAGCGCTGCCACCACAGCATGTGAAGTTGCCATTGTAAAATGTAAAGACAGTGCTTATGTTTCTGAGGTAGAAACACTGTTTAAAAACCGTGCAACAAACCAGTCCAAACTGTTTGCTACTTACAATACCACGGAAGCCGCAAAACTGGATTCCGCAATTGTAAAATCTGCCGGTAACTATGTTGTTTTATGTGTCGTAGATGATACAAAAAAAGCAGAATCTGTATTGTCTGAGTATGGATTCTAGTGCCTCCCGGCGTAAATACGTCGATATATAGTGCCTGATATCTGCGTCAGGTGTGCGTCTGTGAATCGACGGCGTAGCGGGCTACGACTAGATTCACAGACGTGCAGCTGGCGCGGATAGCGGGTGCTATATAGTGGTGTATTTACGCCGGGATGCACCAGAGCTCCATACAGACAGTAACGATAGTGACAACGCAGCAGTTGGCAAAATAGGCAGTGCTGTTACTATCGTTATTGTCAAATGGAGTACGAGTACTGGAGCGTGTTTTAAAATTTCTTTCTGGCAGCTGTGCGTCACACTTTGTGGGAGATTTGTCCCGGATGAAGGCGCGCAGCGGGCTACGTAACCTGAATTGAGGTAAATATGCCGCAGAGTGGGGTGTGCAGATGGCGGGAATGAATTTTCAAACACGCCCAAAATAAGGATAGCTATTTATATTTCTCATAGAATTTTTCAGCCGAATTATAATCCAGATTAAATCGTTTCTGCAGTTTTTCAACAATTCGTTCCTGAATAACTCCCTCTTCAAGATTATCCTGAATAAAAACTTCTATACCTGTTTCGCGCCCTTTTTCCATACCGCGTTCTATCCCTTTTTCTATCCCCTCTTCCATACCTTCCTTTTTTGCCATATATATGAGATGGTTATAGTCCCTGATCGCTTTTTCTCTTGATTCATATTCAATTCTCTTCCTGTCGTCTGCACTGATGTTCTTTAATATTTGATACGCTTCGTTTATATATTCGTTTTTCTCTGCCATTGCTTTGAAATCCTCCTCACGTTTTCCGTTCAAGAATTTCGCCCATTGTAACAGTTCATTTTCCGGTTCGGATCTATCTCCTAATTTGGGTAATTCCAGTACGTGGAATTCCAGTTTTTCTGAATACAGACTCCCTCGCTTATCTTCTCGCAGATGAAAGCAAGAATACCACTCATCTGTATCCTTTAAAAATTTAAAGTCCAATATACTGATATGGATACATTTCACCAAAACATCATAATTATCTCCACTTATGATCTGGTCCGTGTACATTTTGCATGTATAAAACAGGGTACGTTCTTCCCAGCATCGGAAAGGCAGCACCTGCATTTCCAGGTCAATCTGGGTCCCGTCATGCATTAATACCCTTACGTCCAGAATTCCAAGCTTCTCCTCCTCGCTTTCCTTACGTAAGTTTGTATTCAACAATACCGTTTCCTGAATCTCTTTTGGATTGAGGTTTAGAAATGCCGCTATTAAACCTTTCCTTGCTTTCTCACTACACATCAATTCCTTAAAACAAAAGTCAACGGTAGGATACATAATAAATGGTTCCATTTTTTTATTTTCTGTCTGATTATTACTTATTTTGGGCGAATTTATCATAGTAAGTCTCCTTTTACTTAAGGCATATATCCTTTGCAGCGCAAGAAGACTTAAGTATATTATAACGACTTACAGCACGCATGGCAACGCCTTATATTAAATTTAGTGTAGTTTGGAAATGACCTGGCAGAACAGCCAGTAATTAGATATTTTCAATATAAATATATTATCACACTTCATTATTATTCGCAACATATTTATTTCATAAGTTACACTTTAATATTTATTTAAAAAGATTTTTAAAAAGGGTTTTTAACAAATCTCTGCAGATTACCTAAAAATACTATACTAATTTTCAAAAAGCACAGCATTCACAATTTCAGGTCGTGATATGCTGCGCTTTTATTGGAAAGCCGCTAAGTTTATTAAAATGAGGTTTATCTGATTATGGGACGCTTTGTATCCGGACGTAGTGTTCACTATGCTGAGAAAGCCAGCTTTAAGCGTTTCTTAATCAGCTAACCAAATTTTAAACAGACTCCAGCACAACCTGCCTTGTACAGACTGCATCCAGCAAAGCCTCACTATGGCTTACTGCAATGAGTCCTATTTTTCTTCGCCTTGTTTCTTCTAACAGAAAGTTCCAAATCTGGCTTTGGGTGATTAGATCCAGCATCGTACTGATCTCGTCTGCCAGCAGAAAACGGGTGCTCTTACCAAGAGCCCTGGCAATACAAAAGCGCTGAAGCTCTCCTCCGGATAATTCCGCCGGAAACCGGTTCATCCAATCTTCTTCTATCCCCAACCCCCGGATGATTGCAGCATCTACCTGGTCACCTTCTTTTATCACTTCACCCATCCTCAGCCTTGGATTAACTGCCTGCTCCGGATGCTGCCATATCATCTGTACCGGGCAGCATCCGCGCATATCGAAAAGAGGCTTATCGTCCAGATAAACTGCACCCGTATCGGGCTTCATGTATCCTGCCAATATTTTGCAGAGCGTTGTTTTTCCAAATCCGCTTGGTGCAACCAGGCCTACCACTTCCTCTTCATGCACCTCCAGATTAAAATCCCGGAAGATCTCCCGACCGTTTTTATCATATCGGAAAGAGATATTTTCTGCCTTGAGTACCAAATTTATGCCCCCTCTCCCACTGCTTTTTCATATTTATCTTCTGTCTTTTTATATTGGATCCGTTCTTTTCTTACGCAGCGAACATACCCGTTCCCGGATTTCTGATAGGGGATTTCTCCCTTGCACTTTTCACTGAAATATTCACATCGCGGACCGAATGGACAGCCTTTTGGCATATCCTTCACGTAAGGCTGAACTCCTTTTATAAACTGAAATCCATTTGCCGGAATGGCACGCCAGAGTGCTTTTGAATATGGATGCCGTAAAGTGTCTTCCCCGCGAAAGTCTGATGCCGGTGCATCTTCAATTGTAGTACCTGCATAAAAAACAACGATACGGTCGGCAACTTCCAATGCAAGCTCCAGATCATGGGTGATGAGCAATACCCCTGCTCCCTGATCAGCCAGTTCCCGAAAATGCTCCATTGCCCGTTTTGCTACAGACAAGTGCAGCCCGGGTGTGGGTTCATCTGCTATTACAAGCTTTGGAGTCCCCATCAGGGCAGTGGAAATCAGCGTCCGCCTTGTCATCCCACCCGATAATTCAAATGGATACAGACTGTCTATGGCAGGATCCAGAGAATAGCGTTTAAATATATCTGCCGTTTTCTTTTTTAATACTTTGTCTTTCTTTCCTTTTCTGATCTGGGGCCCAATCTTCATAAGGGGATCCAGATAGGAAGTACTCTGGGGTACCAGAACAATTTCATCCCCCCTGAGCTTTTTCGTTCTCTCGGGGGTTAACGCTTCCCCCTGATACAGCATCTGGCCTTCCATATGGGCATTGTATGGTAGAATGCCCAATACGCCATGGGCAAGCAGACTTTTACCGGATCCGCTGGATCCTACCACTGCTACCATCTCCCCTTCCCGTATCCGTACATTCAAATCCTTTATTACCGGAAGGTCTATCTGATGAAACCCTCTGTCATATTGTGTAAATGAAATAGAGAGGTTTCTAATCTCCAATATTGTTTTCTTCGTTTCTTCCATGGTTTCCACCCCTTTTATTACAGACAGACCTGTAATACTGCCGCAGGTAAAGCAGGTTGAAAGAAGCACAGTGCGGCTTCCTTTCATCATAAAAATTTCTCTCAACCATTTACTTTGTGCATCCACAGCATTTATTTCTGCTATTCCTGTGCACTTGCCGGATCTATTATTTTTCTAAGGCTCTCTCCCGCCACATCAAACAGTACTACTGTTAAGACCAGCATAGCTCCGGGAAACAGAGCAAGCCACCATTTTCCCGTAACCAGATACTTCATACTTTCTGATAAAATAATTCCGATTGCCGGCTGTTCGTTTGACAGTCCAAATCCAAGAAAGGTAATGCTAGATTCATGCAGTATTGCATGTGGAAATAAAAGAATTAATCCTACCAGAAACTGTGGTACCAGGTGCGGCAGCATATGTTTCACTGCGATTTTAAATTTACTGTGTCCCAGTTTTTCAGCTATTTTAATATACTGGCTTTCTTTTAGCTGCATAACCTCCGCACGTATTACCCGGGCAAGGGAAGTCCAATGGGTCAGGGCCACCCCTACAATTACACCGGTTAATCCTTTCCCCAGGGCAACGCAAATCAGGATAAGAAGCAGCATATGTGGAATTCCCATGATCAAGTCAATAAACCAGGTGATTACCGCATCTACTTTTCTTCCAAGGGTGGCCGCCGCTATGCCAAGTACCAATGCCACAAAAGCACTTACCGAAGCCGCACAGACACCAATGAGGATACTCATAGACAACCCCTTTATTGTACGGACAAACATATCCCTGCCAAGCCAGTCTGTGCCAAACAGATACTGAAATCCGGGCATCATATTTTTTCTGGAAAAGTCTGTTTCCTGCGCAGCCTCCCCGCAGAAAATTCCTCCCACAGCCACTGCCACCAGAAAAGTTACCGCTGCCACAAAAATAATCAGCGTCATCTTTCTCTGGTTGATTCTCCTCTTACTTCCATAAGTCATTGCTGTCTCCATTATTTTCGACCCCCTTTCCTAATTCTGGGGTCAATCACCGTGTATAGTACATTTGCAATAAAGTTTCCTCCAAACACAAAGAGAGCACTAATCACGGCAATCCCCATCAGAAGGGGAACATCACTTCCAAGTCCCGCCGTAACGGCCGCCTGTCCAAGTCCCGGATAGGAAAATACCTGTTCTACCAGAACAGAACCTCCGAAAATTTCACTGATGGCGGCAAACTGAAGCGTAATTGCCGGCAGTATAACATTGCGGAACCCGTGATGTCTGAAGATGCTGAAATTGCTTTCTCCTCTGGCTCTTGCAAATAACACATAATCACTTTCACAAACATCGATCATTTTTTCCCTGGTATGCAGGGCTATATTGGAAATACCGGTAATACTTAAAGTAACTGCCGGCAAAATTGCATGCTGTATTCTGTCCAGGAAGGTAACCCCGCTTGCTTCTACTCCAATGGGAACACTTAATCCGATGGGCAGTACTTTCAGCCAGACGCCGAATATCATCAGCAATACCAATGCCAGCCAGAAAGCAGGTGTACTGGCGACAATCAGTGAATATCCTTTGATTATTTTATCCACTGCCTTTCCTCTGTTCATTCCTGCCACAACCCCTAAAAAGAAACCAAGAACACCTGAAATAACCCATGCCATAATCATTAGAAATAAAGAATTTCCCAGCTTCACCCCAATAACATCCGCTACGCTCTGCCGGTATAAAAGAGAGGTTCCCATATCACCTCTGACAAAATCTTTTGCCCAGGAAAGGTACCGTTCTACCGGAGGCTGGCCTACACCCCAGTACTCCTGTAGTTTTGCAATCTGTTCCTGGCTCATGCTTCCAAGTGCCGCCTGCCCTACATTTGCCTGGAGAGGATCAATAGGCGAGGCGCTGATTAACGCAAATGCAACGATGCTTACCGCAACCAGAAGCAAGATCATCCGTATCAAATTTTTACCTATAAATAAACAATTCCCCTTCAAATCTTTAGTCCTTTCAAAATGCACCAAAGGTTGTCCTGTAAATCCGGAAATATTTTCCGGATTGGCAGGCCAACCTTTTAACTGCTTATTTTATTTTTCTGAATTATTGCCAGCTCCACTGGTCAACATTATTTACGATGGACCATCCATGTCCATGAGGATGAATTTTCTGATCTGCTACCTTTAATCCATCTCTTTCAAAGTAAAGGTGATCTACGTTGCATAACCAGATCCACGGTATATCACCTTCCTGGGTAATTCCATCCGTTCCATCCCACTGAGCTTTCTGCCACAGTTCGTAGGAATCTTCCAGACTGGATGCTTCTAAAGCTTCATCCATATACTTGTCTACCTTTTCATTTGCATATGGAGAATACTGTGCAAGTCCGGTATCCGGCATAGAATGGTAGATATTGTAAAGTTCCATCGGCGTATGTGCGCCCCATCCCCATACAAGAGGCTCTGACTGTGCTCTGTCATAAGCGACATCCCAGCCTACTCCTTCGGTAGTTATATCCATGCCCAATTCTTTCAGCTGATTCTTAGTATCCTCTGCTAATGCCTGACGCACGGAATCTCCGGTACTGTACATTAACGTAAATGCAGCACGGACACCATCCTTTTCACGGATTCCGTCACTGCCTTCTTTCCAGCCGGCGTCATCCAGAATTTTCTTTGCACCTTCCAGATCGTACTGCACCTGGGAATCCGCATTATACCATGGCATTTTATCACATACGCTGTATGCCGGTGTACCGTAACCATTTAATACATTCTGAATCATCTCATCCCGGTCAATACCGATATTTATCGCTTTTCTAATTGCAATATCAGATGTCACATCACTTCCGTAAGTTACACCGTCTTTTTCTTCCGGTTTCGTCGTTGGCAGATTAAAACCTCTGTTATCCACGCTTGCCACCGACAACAGATTATATCCGCTGATCTGCTGGTCTGCATAGGAAGCTGCCGTATGAGCCACATCTACCTGTCCCGCCTGAGCTGCTGCAAGTGCTGCTTCTTCTTCCATAAATAAAACCGTTACCTTCTTAATCTTCGGTGCCTCTCCATAGTAATCCGGATTAGCCTCAAAGATCACCTGCTGACCTTTGTCCCACTGCTTCATAATATAGCGTCCGGATCCGATTGGATTCTGTCCGTAATTTTCATTATAAGCATGTTCCGGAACAATTCCCACGATCGCCATGGTGTAAGGCCAGATTGAAAATGGCTTTTCCATATGGAATTCTACCGTTGTATCATCTACCGCAACCGCCTCTTTTAACATGGTAAAATCGTTAACGGAACTTTTTTCTTTAACATTATTATATGTAAATGCAACATCCTTCGCTGTAAGCTTCTCGCCATCTGTAAACTTTACATCATCACGTATTTTTACGGTCCAGGTCAATCCATCTTCACTGGCTGAGTAATCCATAGCAAGATCTTTGTCTATTTTCAAATCCGTAGTTGTAACCGTCAATGTGCTCTGAATCAATGGCTCATGTACATGTTCGCCTGCTCCCCAGCCATATGCCGGGTCAAAACCAGACTCTGGTTCCGATGCTGTAGGCATGGTCACTACAACTGAATCCTTGCTGTCTGCCGCAGTTTCCGCGGCTTCTGATCCCTTTGCTGACTCTGACAGCGCCTTTGTTTCATTTTCAGGCTTTGTTTCATTCTCTGTTTTTGCTTCACTTGAACTTTCTGTTTTGGCACTTGTCTGGGCATTGGTTTCATTTCCGTTACCAGATGCACCGCATCCGGCTGTAAGCCCGATTACCATACAGCATGCACATACGATACTGACAATTCTTTTCTTCATTTTTTTCCTCCCGTTGTGTTTATGTGTAACCGTAACTGTCTTAAAGCGTATTTGATAATTCATTCCCGCAAAAGCGATCATAACCGACAGAAACGACAAAATCTGATACGTATTTTGCATCATGTAACGAGAGTATATCAGTAAAAAATACCCCCCACAAGCCCGTGTGGGGGATATTTATTGTATATTTTTTAACACATAGCAAATCGTATGGGAATATATCCGTCATCAAAACCAAAAATTCTTATAACATGTTTGAAAATTGATTTTCAACAGCTGCTCATCACACTTTTAGGTAATTTGTTCTGCAAATACGAGGCGCAGATGGCTGTGCTGACTATTCCCGGAGCAAATCCCACACAAAACGGGGCGTGCAGATGGCTGGAATGAATTTTCAAACACGCTTTAATTTAGAAAGAAAATATAAATAACAGGGATTGTGATTAGAGAACAAACCGTAGTCAAAATCACACCGGACGACGCTGTTTTTACATCTTTTTGATATTGCTCTGAGAACATTACAACCATGGATGCTGTAGGCATACCTATGGACAATATGATACTTGCTGCAATTACCGGATCCGGAAACAAAAAGCGGGCAATGGGCAGGCACAATAGAGGGTAAACCAGCAGTTTTATCAGTACAATTCCGTACAGCTTCTTTTCCGAAAAAATCTCCCTCATAGAATAACCCGCCAGCAGACTTCCCAGAATCATCATCGAGAGTGGTGTGGTAATGGATCCGATAGTGCCTAATGTCTCTCCAATAACCCCTGGTACGGGGATATCCAGGAGAAAAATAACCAATGCCAGGAAACTTGCCACAACCCCGGGATTCAAAATCTTTTTTATATGGAATCCGCCTTTTTTCATCCGTTCTCCTGTAATCAGGCGAATCCCATAGGTATAGATAAGAATATTAAAAAACATATGTACTACGGTGCAGTAAAAAATTGCGCTTTTACCATAAAGCGCATCTAAAATGGGAAATGCCATAAAAGATGTATTGGAAAAAATCAAAAGTGTCCTGAAAATACCTTCTTTTTCCTTCTGCACCCGAAGCAGCTTCACTGCAAAATAAGAAAAAACCGGCAATAGGGCATATAAGCACGCCCCTGCCAGGAATATTTTAATAACAACCCCTTTATCACCGATCTGTCCGGTACTTACCGAACTAATAATAAGCGCAGGACATGCAAAACGAAGAATCAGTGTTGTCAGCTTCGAGGTTGTCCTCTCGTCCAGAATGTCTTTTTTTTTCAGATAATACCCTAATGCAATTAAAATAAATAACTTTACCAGCGCCGTCACAATTCCTGTGTAATCCATAATGTCCTGCCTGTTCCTATTTTATTTTTTACAGAGCTTTACAATGACATCTGCAAAAATTTTCGTACTCATGACCAGCATGTCGATATCCATAAACTCATCATCCCCATGCATATGGTTATCCACTTCCGGTACCATGCAGCCAAATGCAACACCACGCTCGAGCCCGTGAACGTAAGTACCTCCGCCGATTGCCAATGGTTTTCCTTTTATTCCGGTATAAGTCTCATAGCTCTCAAGCAGCGTCTGAACAAATACGGAATCACCTGGAACATGATGAGGCGGGGTCATCGGTCCCTCTTCCATTGTAAGCCCTGCTTCTTCCATATTCTTTTTCCCAACCCTTGTAACATTTTCTTCTGTACCGCAAATTGGTACACGACTGTCAAACTGTCCGCTTAAGTTTGTTGGAGAATATTGAAATACACCCAGGTTCATGGTGAGCTTTCCGGATATTTCATCTTCCATATCAACTCCCATGCCCTTTCCATAATAGTCATTATGAGGAAAGAGCTCTGCCAAAGCCCTGATTCTGTCAAATCCCTGGCTGGGTGCTGCTTCAAGTCCCGCCAGCAGCTGCAGCAGCGCAGTCAATGCACTGTTTCCAACCTCCGGCGTGGAGGCATGTCCTGCTACACCCTTAGCAGTTATCACAATCTCTTCTTGGTTTTTCGTAACGGTAAACTTAACCTTTGTCTCATTTTCTGCCTTTTTCGCTGCATCTAACGCCGCCTGTTCCTCTAATCCCAATATAACCGCTTTTGCATTTGCAGGAACTACATTTACCTTATCTCCGCCCTGGATTTTCACAATCTTGGGCAAAGCTTCACAGTCTTCAAAGGCAGCATGAAATTTTTTCGAAAAATGCCCTTTCTCAATATTAATTACCGGATAATCTGCATCCGGGGTAAAACTCATGGGTGCCTCTTTTTCAATTCCATAATAGTACACCAGATCAGAAGAACCACACTCCTCATCCGATCCCAGAATCAACCGTACATTATAATCCAGTTCAATCCCAAGATCTTTGATAGCCTTCATGGCATATAAGGCTGCCATTGCCGGTCCCTTATCATCTGCCGTACCTCTTCCGTATATTTTTCCATCTCTGATCACCGGCTTAAACGGTTCTGTAACAGTCCAGTCTTTTGTCACCGGTACCACATCCAAATGTGCCAGAATATCAAGCTGTTTCTCTTTTTCATTAAAATCCCCGGTCACAACACGATTTTCATAATTCCTGACTGCAAATCCATAAGAATCCATCAGTTCTTTTGCAGCTTCCAGTACTTCTGCCGGTCCTTCCCCATATGGTTTTCCCGGTTCCTCCTGTGTTCTCTGGCTGTCAATTCTGACAAGCTTCATCACATCGTCAATCAGTTGTTCCTTATGTGCATCAATATATGCGTCAATTTGTTCTCTGTACATGATGTACCTCCTTGATAATTTGCATTGCTTTTATTGTACTGCTAAGTTGGAGAAACATCAAGGTGCAACTTGGAGCGTACATGATAAATTTGGGTTTAGCTGAGGAATGACGCTTTGTAGATGTAGGTAGTGTACGGAAAGATGGGTGTGGGAAACTGGCACGGGCTCCGTCAGCTGGCCGCAGAACTGGTATTTTCTAACCTTTCCGAAGCGCTTTTTGGCGGCACGCGGGCATTCGCTCCGAAATCCTGATGCATTTCGCAGCTCACTGCCCGCTTAGTATCCGATGGGAGCCAGTCGAATACTATCCGCCAAAAAACACTTCGAAAAGGTAAGTAAAATACTCAGCTCTGCTCTACGCTTCCTCCGCCCATACCAGTTTCCCACACCCATCTTTCCGGGATTCAGTTTACTGCCACAAAGCTGGTTTTCTCAGCCTGATGGAGACCCTTGGGTTGTGACGGTCTGTTCGTTTTTGGATGCAGCAGAGTGTGTTACGGCAGTTCAGTGTGAAAGGGGGATGATAAGACGAAATTTCACCTGCTTTCCTGATCACAGACTTAACTGGATGTAGGTACTATAACCACAAATATACTTTAGTAGAATTTAGAGACAGTACAGAGTGATAACATCCAGCTGGTTTATTGGTTTTTAAGTGTTCTATGCCAATAGCGTACAGCATGCCACAACCCCGGGGCCCCACCACGCTGAAAAAACCAGCTTTGTATCAATAAACTGCATCCCGGAAAGAGAAGGGGGCGGACCATGGCAGGCGTTTGGAAGGCGTATAGCAGATCTGAGCATTTACTTACCTTGCCGGAGTGTTTTTTGGCGGATAGTATTCGACTGGCTCCCATCGGATACTAAGCGAGCAGTGAGCTGCGAAATGCATCAGGATTTCGGAGCGAATGCCCGCGTGCCGCCAAAAAGCGCTTCGGGAAGGTTAGAAAATGCCAGTTCTGCGGTAAGCCTTCCAAACGCCTGCCATGGTCCGCCCCCTTCTCTTTCCGCGCACTACTTCAATCTACAAAGCGTCCCCTTCCTCAGCAAAACCCAATTTTTAGCTTCATCAGTTTATCTTTTCATAAATAAAAGGGAATATCTCCAGGCTCCTCTTCAAGATCCCCTGCACCTGGGCAATAAACATCCCATAGTTTGTAATCGGTACATTGGCATCTTTGGCACATTGTATCCGGTACTTCATCTCCCGTTCATTCAGAGTACAGCCGCCGCAGTGAATAATCAATTTGTATTTCGATAAATCAGAAGGAAATTCCACTCCGCTTGTAAACTCCAGATTAATTGCTGCTTTCGTGTATTCTTTCAGCCAGGCGGGAATCTTAACTGTTCCGATGTCATTGCACTGTCGATGGTGGGTACATCCCTCCGAAATTAATATGGTGTCTCCATCTTTTAGATTCTCTAACGCTGCCACCCCTTCCACCAAAGTCTTCAGATTTCCTTTATGCCTTGCAAAAAGAATGGAAAATGAAGTGAGCAGAATATCCCGGGGTGTTTCTTTGTCAGCCTGTTTGAAAGCCTGGCTGTCAGTTATTACAAGTTTTGGAGGCTGTGCCAGTTTCTTAAGGGTTTTGGCCAGATCCACATCCTGTACCACCAACGCAGATGCCCTTGCCTCCAGGATATCCCGAATTGTCTGCTGCTGCGGCAGAATCAGCCGGCCCTTTGGAGCCGCTTTATCTACAGGCACTACCAGCACTACCATGTCAAGAGGATCCAGCAAATCCTGCACAATAGGAATTTCCGGCTTATCATGCGGTGCCTGGCTTGCGATCAGTTCTTTTAGCTTATAAATATTTTGTCCGGTAACCGCACTGACTGCTATATAATTGGGACGTCCCAGGCATAATTTATTTATCTCGTCTTCCGATAGACTCTCTGACTTATTAAAAACTACTACATAAGCAATCTGTTTCTCTTCGATCTTTTTCACCAGCGCATAATCCTGGCTGGTCATTCCAAGGGATGCATCCACCACCAAAACGGCAATATCTGTTTTGTTCAGGACCTGATAACTTTTTTGTACACGCAAAGCGCCAAGCTCCCCTTCATCATCGATCCCAGGTGTATCAATCATTACTACCGGTCCCAGGGGAAGCAGTTCCATTGCCTTTGACACCGGATCCGTCGTCGTTCCTTTTACATCCGATACTATTGCCAGGCTCTGGCCGGTGATCCCATTAATGACACTGGATTTTCCTGCATTTCTTCTCCCAAAAATCCCAATATGCACCCGGTCAGCCGAAGGTGTACTGTTTAATCCCATATGTGTCCTCCTAACCTTATCTAAATATCTTAATCCTAATCTTTATCTAACGAACTTAATCCTAATCTTTATCTAACGAACTTAATCTCATCAAAACCTGAAGTCTCGTTTTCCTTCTTCTATTTCCTCCAGATTCCGGCATAAGATTTCCCGGATCTTTTCCTTTGGAACATTTCCAATTTCATTTTTGATCAGCTCATAACCAATCCTCCTTGTGTCTTCCGATGCATAATCCAGCAGATACTCTTTCAGAGTCATAAGTGCGTTTGGATGACAGCAGTTCAGTATCTGACCACTCTTACACAGGCTCATAAACCTGTCGCCGGTTCTTCCCTCTCTATAACAGGCTGTACAGAAGCTCGGTATGTACCCTAACCTCATAAGCCAGTTTACGACCTCATCCAATGTACGATTATCACTCACATCAAACTGGGATGAATTATCGTCTTCTTCTTCCGGGTGGTCATAACCGCCTACACTTGTTCTGGATCCGCCGCTGACCTGAGAAATTCCCAGATGCAATACTTTTTCCCTGCATTTCTGGCTCTCTCTGGTGGAGACAATCATGCCGGTATAAGGCACGCTGATCCTGATACAGGCAACTAGTTTGGCAAAGGTTTCGTCATCAATACCATTATCAAATGCATTCGGGTCAATATCATCTGCATGACGGATTCTGGGCACACTGATGGTATGCGGTCCAACCCCATGCACAGCTTCCAGATGTTCCGCATGCATTAACAATCCTACAAACTCATAGCGAAACAGTTCGAGCCCAAAGAGCACACCGATCCCAACGTCATCAATACCGCCCTCCATTGCACGATCCATAGCCTCCGTATGATAAGTATAATTATGTTTTGGACCTGTGGGATGCAGTTTTTCGTAACTTTCTTTATGATAAGTCTCCTGAAATAATATATAAGTTCCAATTCCCGCATCTTTTAATTTGCGGTAATTTTCCACGGTCGTAGCAGCAATGTTAACATTGACACGGCGGATTTCTCCGTTTTTATGTTTGATACTGTAAATTGTTTTAATGCTTTCCAGCACATATTCTATGGGACAGTTTACCGGATCTTCCCCCGTTTCCAATGCCAGACGCTTATGTCCCATATCCTGCAGTGCCACAACTTCTTTCACAATTTCTTCCTGTGACAGCTGTTTTCTAGCAATATGTTTATTCTTCGCATGGTATGGACAGTAAACACAACCATTCACACAATAATTTGACAGATACAGCGGCGCAAACATAACAATACGGTTGCCATAAAAATCTTTTTTAATCTAGTTCCGCCAACGCATAAATTTCCTGATTCTTTTCTTCTATATCACAGTCCAGAAGAAGAATGGCTTTACCCGATGGGTAAGGCCTTTTCTCAGTTTCGCTTTTTCAATCACTTCGCTTATCAGTTTTTCATTATGCTTATTTGCCTCTGCATAAGCCAGCGTGTCTAAAATTTCCTGATGGCTGATAAATTCTTCTGCTTTTAAAGATTTTATATCATACATAATTTTACCTTCTCTCGTATTTTCTATGATTTTATTCTATTAAACGTCAAGTTACCTGAAATCCACATTGTCTCCTCTGGATACAACTACTTCATACCCGATAGAACGCATTCTGCGCTCCATGCACTGTCTGCATTCAGCCGCTTCATCTCCGGTACAGATCTTATTGTCATAAAGGAGGTATTTATCCCGAACGCCCTGTGGTGACAGATTCGGCATCACCACATTGGCACCTGCCAGAATGCCCAGTTCCCTGCCTTTTGGATGAATCGTCCCAAGCGCTGTGGTTGAGGGCAGTAATGCCTTTGGCAGCATCAGCCGCAAAAGTCCCAGCATAAAAAGAGTTAATTCCAGCGTTCCGCTTTTTTCTTTGGCAAAAGGTGTATCGTGATGGGAAATAAACGGTCCGATTCCTACCATCTGCGGCTGCAATTCTTTTAGGAATAACAGATCCTCCGCCAGATTCCCGGCAGTCTGACAGGGGGATCCTACCATGAATCCACTTCCCACCTGATACCCAATCTTTTTCAGATCATACAGACAATTCTTTCGTGCCGCTCCGGATAGCTTTGCGGGGTGCAGTCTGGCATAATGTTCTTCATTTGCCGTCTCATGGCGCAGCAGATAACGGTCCGCCCCTGCATCAAAGAACAATTTGTAGGTCTCATAAGATTTTTCTCCCACAGACAGTGTGATGGCACAATCCGGATACTTATCACGTATACTTCTTATGATATCCGCCATCCGTTCATCGGTATAGTAGCCATCTTCACCGCCCTGCAATACAAACGTACGAAATCCCAGCAGATATCCCGTTTCACAGCAGCCTAAAATTTCATCTTTACTCAATCTGTAACGAATGGCCTTCTTATTGCCGCTTCGGATACCGCAGTAATAGCAGTCGTTCCTGCAGTAATTGGTAAATTCAATCAGTCCCCGGATATAGACATCGTGGTTGTAATATCTGGTCCTGACCTGTCTCGCCTTTTCAAAAAGGTAGTCACTGACCTCCTGATCATAATTCAGAATCAGATAGGTGAATTCTTCCGCACTAAGAACCTGACAGACAGCGAGCCGCTCAATATATTCTTTGCAAATTTTTCTATGTTCCATATATTTTTTTAACACCTCCCTAATCAGACTTTTGAGTAAACGGTCTTGGTACTGACACCGCTTAGCATTCCCAGTTTACCGGACAGTGCACTGATCGCATCCTGCGGAGCATCCAGGATAACACTGATAATTGAAACTTCTTTCGGACGGTAAGGTACCCCCATCCTTCCCACCACATATTCTGCATATTGGTGGAGCAGATGATTCACTTCCTCTGCCGCCCGGTTGTCTTCTACTATAATTGCAATTACTGCAATCCTTGTATCCATATTTCACTTCCTTTCCACGCAAAAAAGCCGGTACTAATTACAGCACCGGCTATAGAGCATGTTTAACAAATATACACTGCCGGAAACTGCTGTTCCGCCAGTGTTTTCATTTTGCCTAAATTAATGACTTTGTCTTCATGGCCCTTTCCCCTCAGGTGCTGCCCTTTGGAGTTTGGAGATATGATAATTATACCATGGTGCTATATTATTCACAAGATAAAGTTCCTTTTTCTCGCTACTGGCTGGATTGAGTACTAGTTACAAAGTCACAATATCAGAGTCTGTTTGAGAATGCATAGCGCTACCTCCACGTAGTCAGAGTCTGTTTGAGGATTCAGAGCGCTACCTCCACGTAGATGGAACAAATAAAATCAGCATCGGCAGCAGTTCCAGTCTTCCTGCCAGCATATCAAAAGACATCACAAGCTTAGACAGATCG
The DNA here is from genome assembly GCF_001029355.1 of Robinsoniella sp. RHS. NCBI lineage: Bacteria > Bacillati > Bacillota > Clostridia > Lachnospirales > Lachnospiraceae > Robinsoniella > Robinsoniella sp. RHS. The sequence continues at coordinate 13,337 of NZ_JNGB01000038.1, read as the reverse complement.
GAAAAAGCCGCATAATTTCCGGTAGGACCTACTACGCCCAGTCCGGGCCCTACATTGTTTAAGGTTGCCGCGATTGCGGTAAAGTTTGTGGTCATATCCATATTATCCAGGGAAATGATCATCAGGGAGATTACAAAAATAACTGCATAGATGACAAGAAATGCATTTACAGAACGTACAACATCATGTTCGACCAGCCTTCCATCTATTTTAACTTTCTTGATGCTCCTTGGATGGGAAATCATTGTAATCTCCTTTTTTACCCCTTTAAATAAAAGGATTATACGGGATACTTTAATTCCCCCTCCGGTACTGCCTGCACAGGCACCAATAAACATTAACAGCACCAGTATCGTCCGTGCTATTTCCGGCCAGGTCTCATAATCTACCGTGGCATAACCGGTGGTGGTGATAATGGATCCTACCTGGAATGCGCTTTGGTGAAATGCCATAAAGAAAGAAGGAAACATATCCCTGACACTAAAAGCAATCACCAGTATGGACGTACCTATGATTCCAAGATATGCCCATAATTCACCGGTCCGCAGCGCTTCCTTCGGCCGCTTAACCAAAAACAGATAGTAAACATGGAAATTAATTCCAAACAAAATCATGAAAACCGTAACAATTCCCTGCAAATAAGTGGAATAACTGCTTATGCTGTCATTTTTAATGGCAAAACCACCGGTACCCGCAGTACCAAAAGCAATGGTAAGGGCATCAAACAATGGCATTCCCCCTATTAAAAGAAATACAATCTCTACGACGGTCATTCCCAGATATATGCCATATAAAATCATTGCGGTTGTCCGAACCTTAGGTACCAGTTTATTAACAGATGGTCCCGGTGATTCCGCTCTCATTAGATGAATGCCCGAATCACTTTTCGTAGGGATAATTGCCAGTATAAATACCAGCACACCCATCCCCCCTACCCAATGGGTAAAGCTTCGCCAGAACAATGCTGTCTGGGACAAACTTTCCACTTCTGTTAATATGCTGGCTCCGGTTGTGGTAAATCCGGAAACGGTTTCAAAAAATGCGTCCGTCATAGAGGGTATTTCCCCTGATATGACGAAAGGCATGGCACCTAAAATACTCAGTATAATCCAGCTTAGGGCAACAATAACCAGACCTTCCTTTGCGAACATGGTCCTGTCTTTCGGTTTCTTAAATGTCATGGTGAAGCCGATAGCCGCACACAACAGCATAATAGCAGCAAAAGAAAATCCGCTTTTCTCTTTGTATATTATAGATACGATGCATGGGAGTGCCAGGAAGACAGCTTCAAAATAACAGATATATCCCAACATGTATCTAATCATTGCGTAATTCATAGTTCCCTCCGGGCCGCCTTTTACAGCGGCTCAAGAGCGTACACGCTCTATACCTTTCTTTAATTTAGTAAAATATCGCTGATATCGTTCAGCCCCATATTTGTAGTAACAATTACAACCGTATCTCCCATTTTTATCACATCTTTTCCTTTGGGGATAATAATCTGTCCGTTTCTATGAATACAGGCAATTAAAAGACCATTTTTCAGTTCCAGCTCTTCTAATGAAATATTCAGAAGCGGCGCGTTATCTTTTATAATAAACTCCAGTGCCTCTACTTTATTTCCAACCAGCCGGTACAGTGTCTCAACATTACTGCCTATAGAATTTTTCATTGCCCGGACAAAACGGATGATACTTTCTGACGTAACATATTTGGGATAAACAACACTATCCAGATCCAGCCCATCAATGACTTCATCAAAATTAATGCTGTTGATCTTTGTTACCGTCTTCATCTCGCCTTTACTTCTGGCAAACAACGACAATACAATGTTTACTTCATCCAGGTTGGTAAGCGCGATAAATGCATCCATACGGGCAAGTCCCTCTTCCAGCAATAAATTTTGGTTGATTCCATCTCCGTGAATCACCGTTGCTTTCGGAATCAGCTCACTGAGTACTTCACATCTGTCCCTGCTTTTTTCCACAATTTCCACATCAATTCCCATGCGGAGCAGCTGATTTGCCAGATAATAGGCAATGGAACCTCCTCCGACGATCATTGCTGTATGTGCACGGTTTGTTCCAACCTTAATATGTTTAAAGAAACTATTTGACAATTTTGGCGGCGCAACAATCGATACAATATCTTTTTCATGCAGTACAAAGGTACCGGTAGGAATGATGACTTCGTCCTTACGTTCAACCATACATACCAGAACATTACATCGCAGCTTTGATGTAATTTCCCTTACCTCCATATTATGTAAAACAGAACCTTCACGGATCTTGAACTTCAGCAATTCCACCCTGCCTTTTGCAAAGGGCTCAATTTTAATTGCCGATGGAAATCTCATAACCCGTGCAATTTCCATTGCAGCTTCATACTCGGGATTTATAACCATTGCAAGTCCCAATTCTTCCTTAATAAACCGAATCTCATGATTGTATTCCGGATTTCTTACTCTGGCTATAGTCTGGCAGTTACCTGCCTTTTTCGAAATCAAACAGCAAAGCAGGTTCAGTTCATCCGAACCGGTAACCGCGATCATCAGATCCGCTTCTTCAATTCCCGCCTCTACCTGGGTTAAATAACTGGCACCATTCCCCACCAGTCCTATTACGTCAAATTCATTGGATAAACTCTGCACCACATCATATTTGCGGTCAATTACTGTTACACTGTTTTCTTCCTTACTAAGCTGCTCCGCCAGGGTTGCCCCAACTTTTCCGCAGCCTATAATAATAATCTTCATGTTTTCCTCCAAAGTGTCTTAATAAAATCTTTTTTTCTTTTCGCATAATTTTAATATAAAATTATCATGATTATGTAAAATTTTAATGCGAATTTAGTATTATGCCACCAATTTTAATGTGTTCTTAATACGCATAAAGACATTGTACTCAAAGTGGATGAAATAAGCAATAGGGAAAAGGTTTTTTTAGGATAAACTTATGAATCATTACTTAAAATAAAGAATCCTATGTACAAATAAAAATCTTAGACGTGGAAATGAGAATGAGGCTGGCAATAGCCAGCCTCATTCTCACTCTGTTCACCGCTTCTTATCTGCAATACTTATTTTCACAGTAACATTCTGCTACTTTGATACCCCCGCCGTTTCAATCACAAATTTAACACTACTCTCTTTATCATCCGCAGTGCCGGCGAAAGTTTTATACTCCTTTCCGGCATCCAGAACTTTATCCAATCTGTCCAGGACACTCTGAATATCCCCGTCAACCGTATCTTTTAATTTGTCCACTGCCTCTTTATCAAACTTTTTCATGCCCTTATTTAAATCTTTGGCACCATCATACAATTCGCCAACACCAGAAGACAGATCCGTGCCTCCTTTTGCCAAGGCGGCAGTTCCTGTTTTTAACTGCGTACTTCCATCTGCAAGCTTTCCGATTCCATCACTGAGTGTGGCTGCTCCTGCTGACAGCCGGCTGCTTCCCTCTGCTAATTGTTTGGTGCCGTCATACAGTTTTGACGCACCGGTATTTAAATCCTGGCTCTTATCTGTCAGAGCTTTCGTCCCTTCTTTTACCGTTTTTCCGGCCTTTTCCAGATCGGAAGCTCCGGATTTTAATTTTTTCCCTTCCTGTTTAATCCGCGCAGCACCGTCTTTCAGGTTTTTATCTGCTTTGTTTAATTCTGCTGCTCCGGTTCTTAAGTCTTTTCCGGCACCCAATACAGCTGAAGCACCGTCTTTCAGGGCTTTATCGTTGCTACCTAATTCCGCTGTTCCTTCTTTTACCGTTTTACTTCCCGCCTGTACGGCTGCTGCTCCGTCCTGGAGCTCTTTGTTATTTTTCTGCAGCTCTGAGATTCCGTCCGTTAATTCCTGGTTGTTTGCCGTCAGATTTTTAGCGCCTTCTGTCAGTCCGTTTAGTGCCTGTGGAAGATCTTTTGTCTGCTCAGACAACAATCCGCTTAAACTGCCAAGCTGTTCTAATCCCCCTGCCAGAGATTCCGATCCTTCTGATACTTTCTGAATACCGTTTGCCAGTTCTCTGGCACTCTTCGCCAACTGGCTGACGCCCTGGCCGTTAATATCATTACTCTGGCTTTGGTTAGGCTGATTTGACTGGTTTGGCTCATTTGACCGGTTAGGCTGTTTCTGGTTTTCCAGTTGCTGATTCTGCTGGGCAACCAGGGAATTCAGGACTGATTTTTGTAATTCAATACTATTGTTCATCTCCTGGATACTTGCATCCAATGCCCCTGAATAAGTTTGATAGGCATCACTAAACTGTGACTTTAAAAGTTCAGGAACGGAAGAAATTTTACTTCTGACATCATTTAAGGTTCGCAGGACTTCTTCATTTTGGGCAATCGATGACTGCAGGCTTGTGATAGCACCTGACTGGTCTGTTCCCATGGAATCAGTCCGGCTGCCCGGATTTCCTGAAGCATTCCCGGATCCACTTACTGATCCGCTCATAGACTCCAATACCGACGCCAATTGGTCACTTTTTTGATATAAAGTATCCATATTTTCGGATAACTTAGCCGCATTTTCTCCTGCGCTTTTGATTCCGCCGTTAATTCCCATTATTCCGTCCGGCAGACCGGATGCGTTTTGCCCCAGCTGCTGAACACCTAACGCAAGGTTTGTTGTGCCTGCCACGTATTTTGCCGCACCCTCTTCCACTTTTCCTGCTCCCGCCACATACTGTGCGGTTCCTGCTGCCAGCTGGTCAGCTCCTGTCACATAACCCAAAATTCCGGATGACAGTTTCTTAGAGCCTTCAACATACTGAATTGCTCCTGCTGCCACCTGTTCTGCCCCATCTGCATACTTTGCGGCTCCATCTGTTAATTTTTTAGCTCCATTCACATACCGGGTAGTTCCATCTGCAAGGGCTCCTGCTCCATTTACATATTGTACGGCTCCGTCAGACAGTGTATTGGCACCCTTTATATACTGGCTTAAACCACTGCTAAGTGTACCGACACCACCGGTATACTGACCAATCCCGTTTTTCAGGTCAGATGCTCCGGTGTGCAGAGTTTCGATCCCATCATTTAACGTATTCAGCCCGGTAATCAGTTCTCCCTTTTTAATGTTCAGGGTTCCGATTCCTTCAGCCAGTTCTCCCATTTTTTCATTTACGGTGCCGGTTCCGTCTTTCAGAACTATGCAGGCATCCTTTAACGTCTTTACTCCTTTCAGAAGATCTCCGCTGCCATTTACCAGCTTTTCCGACGCAGATTTCATATCATTCAGAGAATCCTTCAATTCATCAAGGCTGTCTGTCTTATCCAGTCCAAATTCTGACAGAGTATCTGCTGAAGCAACCGTAGCAGTCATAGCCAGTGTAAAATCGGTTGCATCTGCCGTTACATCAAAGGAATCCGGCAAGTCAATATCTTTTCCAAAGTCAGTATCCTTTAGTTTCAGGGAATCTGACAGCCCGGGGAATCCCATACCGATTACGATATTTTTACTTCCATCTGAGATTACCTTTCCGTTTGTGACCTGAACATTGGTAAAATTGGCAGTCGGAAGAATAATACCGGTCACCATCGTAAATGGCGTATACACTTCTCCGTCTTTAGCTTGATTGATATAAGAAAAATGGATTCTGACCTTTCCGCTCTTTCCCGCCAGATCATCCGGGCTGATTTCTTTCTCATCCAGATAATATGTCACTTTCACTTCTACGGGAAGGGGCTTATCCGTCTCTCCCTGGTAGTAAATATCATTGCCGTTCGCTTCCCAGACAAGGCTGCTGCCATTCTGTTTAAATGTTTCATCACCTTTGACATTTTTAATATTCTGCAGATCTGAGGCATCCTGGATTTCCACATCCGTTCCTGAATTTTTCAGCCAGTCGCTGACAATCACCTTGTCGGTACTGCCATCTGCTTTAGCTTTTACATAAACCGTTTCTTCTTTATCAACATCCTGCTTTGCCTCTGTCTGGTTTTCCACCTTTTTTGTTTCCTGTTTACCATCTTTTTTTCCGGCATCCTTATCGGAAGCATATACCACTCCTGCGTCCAGACAGCAGGTACTGCCAGCCACCATAACAGCTAGACCGGCAGCCAATGTTTTCTTTAACACTCTATTCTTATTCATGATTCTTATCCTCCTCACCTTATTTTTGCTTTTTAGGTTTAAATCCAATGGATGTGTTTATAATAACTTTGTCAAACACTACAAACATTGCGGGCAGTACCAGGATAACTACCACCGTACTGATTATGGCACCTCTTGAAAGCAGTGTACAAATCGAACTGATCATATCAATCTTAGAATAAAGTCCTACCCCAAATGTTGCTGCGAAGAAACTGAACCCGCTGATTAATATAGATTTCATGGAAGACTGGTGTGCCGTCCGGATCGCATCCATTTTCCCTGCTCCCCTGCTTCTCTCCCTCTGATACTTACTGGTCATCAATATGGCATAATCAACTGTAGCTCCCAACTGTATGGTACCAATTACAATACTCGCCACAAAAGGAAGCGTAATACCGGCATAATAGGGAATCGCCATATTTACAAAAATTGCAAATTCAATTACTGATACCAGAATTACCGGGAGCGTAATTGATTTAAACACAATCATAATTATTACAAAGATTGCTGCAATGGAAGCAATATTTACATTTTTCAAATCCACATCGGTTACATCCGCCAAATCTTTGGTGAGGGGTGCTTCTCCTATTACCATAGATTCCGGACTATATCTTTTAACAATCTCATTTACATCAGCGATCTGTTTATTAACTTCATCCGTTGCAGTCTTATAATCCGAGCAGATAAACTGGACCTCATAGTGACCACTTTTCAGCATGCTCTTAATGTCATCCGGAATCATATCGTCCGGCACTCCGGCTCCTACAAAGGAATCCATGCCAAGCGCCCATTTAACGCCTGCCACTTTCTCTATCTCATCCAGCATCTCCTGTTTATCTTTGACATCCAGCCCATTCTTCAGCAGCACCATATATACATTATTCATATGAAATTCATCGCCCAGTTTTTCGTTTGCAACAGAACTTGCCAGATCCCGGGGAAGTGATTTATCAATATTGTAATACACTTTCGTATGCGCATTTCCGTAAGCCGCTGGTATAATCAGAATGAGAAACAGTACCATCCAAATCCGATAATGCCTCGTAATAAATGCTGAAATGTTATCCAGGCTTGGAATCAGGGATTTATGCTTTGTCTTTTCAATGGGCTTATCAAATATTAATATCAGGGAAGGCAGCAGTGTAACACAGCAAATAACGCCAATTACAACACCTTTTGACATTACAACCCCAATATCACGTCCGAGGGAAAATGTCATAAAACAAAGTGCCACAAACCCTGCGATCGTAGTAACGGAACTTCCTGCCACAGATTTGAATGTATTGGATATGGCATGTGCCATTGCACGATTCTTATCTCCTTCAAACCGTATCTTGTTTTCCTCATATGTGTTTAACAGGAAAATGGAATAATCCATGGTAACTCCCAACTGTAACACCGCTGTCAGTGCCTGGGTGATATAGGAGATCTGCCCCAGGAACACATTACTGCCCAGGTTATAAACAATCGCTGCTCCGATACTGAATAAAAATAATACCGGTACAACAAAAGATTCCATAGTCAGGCTTAACACCAACAGGGATAAGAGTGCCGCAATTACCACGTAAACCGGCATTTCCTGCAGAGAGAGATTCTTTATGTCTGTAACCACACCGGACATTCCGCTGATAAAACACTGCTTAGAACAGAGGGTACGCATCTCACTTACCGCTTTCATCGTGTTGTCTGCAGAAGTGGTGTCATCAAACAATGCGATCATCATCGTAGCATTACCCTGGTTAAATGCCTCCCGAATACTGTCCGGCAGCATCTCTATGGGAAAGGTAATATCCATAATGCTGTCATACCAGAGTACATCCTTCACATGATCCACATTTTTAATCTCTTCTTTTAGCTTTACCACATCTTTTGGCTCCATATCTTCCACAATCACCATGGAAAATGCACCCATGCCAAACTCATCTACCATAATATCCTGTCCTTTTACTGTCTCCAGGTAGTTTGGCAGATAGCTCAGGATATCATAATTGATTCTTGTGTTCAGATAACCAATCCCTGCCGGTATCAACAGCAGAAGGGATAGTATAAAAATAGGAATACGAAACTTTACAATCTTTTTGCCAATCTTAATCATCATCCTTTTTACATCTCCTTCTTTCATTTAAATGACCACTAGTCATTTACTTTCAAACATGTTATACTATAAAAGTGACCATTAGTCAATCTTTTGAGTATAAATTTTACAATTCTTTTAGAAATAGAATTTGTCCCATTGACTTTTAGTCATTTCTATAGAATAATGATTGTAACACTTCTATGCGAAGGAGATGATTTTGATGAGTAAATTAGAGAGTAATAAAAAGCAAAAAAAAGATGCCCTGTTAAACACCGCCTTTGACTTGTTCATCACAAAGGGTATTCAAAAGACATCCATTGCCGATATTGTAGAGAAGGCCGGGGTAGCCAAGGGAACCTTTTATTTGTATTTTACGGATAAATATGACCTGCGCAACAAATTAATTTCCCATAAGGCAAATCAATTGTTAAGCTCCTCCTATGAGGAAATGAAGACGAAGAATTTTGAAGCCTTTGAAGAGCAGATGATCTTCATGGTAGACAATATCATTGACCACCTGGTTGCAGACAAATCCCTGCTGTTTTTAATTGCCAAGCATTTAAGCTGGGGTATCTTCAAAAATGCCATGACAAGAATGGATAACGATTACGATAAAAATGTATATGAGCTCTACGAACAGATTCTGGCAGAATCCGGAAGAACTTTTGAGGAGCCTGAAATCATGATCTATATGATCATTGAACTGGTAAGCGGCAGTATATACAGTCCCATACTATATGACCAGCCTGCTCCTATTGAGGTGATAAAACCCTATATTTATGATGACATCCGACACATTATCGGAAAACACAGCAAATAAAAAAGCGATAAACTACGATCGCTTTTTTATTTCTTATATGATTTCCCAGGGCTGCTGCTTAAGGCTGCACCGGCAATTCTGCCTCCCTGCCATCCAGAATTCTCATGAATTCTTCTCCGGTAATGGTTTCCTGATCATAGAGATGTTTTGCAAGTTCATGCAGCTTGCCAATATTCTCTTCTATAATTTTTCTTGCCTTCCCGTGCTGTTCCCTTACTACCTCCACAACTTTTTTGTCCACCACAGCTGCCGTATCACCAGAACACATAAGAGAAGTATCCCCGCCCAGATATTGATTCTGGACAGTTTCCAATGCCACCATGTCAAATTCATCAGACATTCCGAATCTGGTGATCATTGCCCTTGCAAGTTTCGTTGCCTGCTCAATATCGTTGGAAGCTCCTGTAGTGACCGAGTGAAATACCAGTTCCTCTGCCACACGCCCGCCTGTAAAAGTTGCGATTTTATTTTCTATTTCCGCTTTCGTCATCAGGTTGTGTTCCCCTTCATCCACCTGCATGGTGTAGCCAAGGGCACCTGATGTTCTCGGAATAATCGTAATCTTGGTAACCGGAGCCGAGTGGTTCTGTTTTGCAGCAACCAGCGCATGTCCGATTTCATGATAAGAGACTATCAGTTTTTCCTTATCCGACAATACCTTGTTCTTCTTCTGATAACCTGCTATTACTACCTCCACGCTTTCCTCTAAATCTCTCTGGCTGACAAACTTTCTGCCATCCCTGACTGCACGGAGTGCTCCTTCATTGATCATATTGGCAAGTTCTGCGCCGGATGCTCCCGATGCCATTCTGGCAATTGCATTAAAGTCCACATCATCCGATATCTTTATCTTCCTGGCATGTACCTTCAGGATATCTTCCCTTCCCTTTAAATCTGGAAGTTCCACCGGAACTCTGCGGTCAAATCGTCCCGGTCTTAAAAGTGCCGGATCCAGCGAATCCGGTCTGTTTGTTGCCGCCAGAATAATAACGCCTTTTCTGCCGTCAAAACCATCCATCTCGGTGAGAAGCTGATTTAAGGTCTGTTCTCTTTCATCATTACCACCCATTCCGCCATTATCACGTTTTTTACCAATCGTATCAATCTCATCGATAAATACGATACATGGTGCTTTTTCATATGCCTGTTTAAAGAGGTCACGAACCTTTGCCGCCCCCATACCTACAAACATTTCCACAAATTCCGAACCGGAAATTGAGAAAAACGGAACACTGGCTTCCCCTGCAACTGCTTTTGCAAGCAGCGTTTTACCAGTACCCGGAGGTCCTACCAGCAGTGCACCTTTTGGCATGGTTGCACCAATCTCGGTATACTTAGCCGGATTATGCAGGAAATCAACGATTTCTGTCAGAATTTCTTTAGCCTCATCCTCACCTGCCACATCTGCAAATTTAATACCCGTTGTGGACTCCACATACACTTTGGCATTGCTTTTCCCAAAGGACATGGCATTTCCCATTCCACCTCCGGCACCAACCTTTCCCATCATCTTTTTGATAAAGAAAGTTCCAATTCCATAGAGCAGAACAATTGGCAGTATCCAGGTAAGCAGAAAACTCAGAATCGGTGACATCTGCTGAACGATTTCCTGGGAAAACTTGGCTCCGGAACTGTACAGTCTGTCAACCAGCTGAGGATCATTCATAGCACCGGTCCGATAATAATTAGGCTTTTCTGCTTTGTCCGAGAATAATATTTCGTCACTGGAGACTTCCACTTCATTAATCTGCTTGTTATTCATCATCTCCAAAAATGTCCCATAATCCACATCCTGAACTTTGGGAGACAGCAGTTTTGGAAATAAAAGCCCATTTAATAAAAATATGACTATCACTGCTGTAACATAATAAAAAATAAGAGGCTTTTTTGACGGTTTTACTTCTTTCATAATCCTTTCCTCCTTATCTGATATAAAAGACATCAATCTTTTATCTTGGGTTAATTATTAATATAAAGTCTATCTTAGGTGAAGTATTCTGAATTGTCAACGAAGCAAGTGTAAAATATTCATAAATAATTTAGAAAGTCTATCCTCATACATTCTTTTTTAATACACAAAAGGGATGGATGCCTGTCTGATGTGAAGGCTTCCATCCCGCAGATACGTTTATAATTATTATTTCTCTCCGGCTAACATTTCATTCAATTGTTCTTCGGAAATCACAGGTATTCCCAGGTCCTGTGCTTTCGTCAGCTTGCTTCCGGCATTTTCTCCAGCCAGAACATAGGATGTTTTTTTCGAAACAGAACCGGAGACTTTTCCGCCGTGCTTCTGAATCAGTTCACTTGCCTCTGTCCTTCCAAGTGTAGGGAGTGTCCCCGTTACCACAAAAGTCATGCCCGCAAACAAATCATCCCCATCTTCCTCTTCTGCAGTCATGTTTACGCCGTATTCCCGCAGTCTCTCCATCACTTCCTGATTTACCGGGTCATCAAAGAATCGGCGGATGGATACGGCACTGATTTCTCCAATATCGGAGACTGCAACCAGCTCCTCTAAAGTAGCCTCTTTTAACCGGTCAATGGAACCAAAATGACGCATCAGCTCCCTTGCCGTTGCCTTGCCTACATTTGCAATCCCCAGTCCGGAGAGCAGGCGCTGTGGTTCATTCTTTTTTGCTTCTTCAATCATCGCCAGTAATTTATCCGTATTTTTCTCTTTTCCGATGATTCCGGCTTCTATCATTTCATCTCTGTGATCTTTAAGCACAAAGATATCTGCGACATTTTTCAGATATCCCTGCCGGACAAGTTCCATAATATAACTTTCGCCAAAGCCTTTTATATCCATGGCATCCCTGCCCACAAAATTAATGATGTGCCGTTCCAGCTGTGCCGGGCAGTTGGCGCCGGTACATTTGATATCCGCCGTATCTTTTTCCCGGACAGCCGGAGAGCCACAGACAGGGCATACATCCGGCAGCACATAACGCATGGCACCTTCCGGCCTTTTTTCTTTTACAACATATTTTATCTTTGGAATAATTTCTCCAGATTTATAAACGACAATGGAATCTCCAATCCTTATGTCCAATTCATCAATAAAGTCCTGATTATGCAGCGTCGCTCTTGCCACACTGGTTCCGCATAGCCTGACGGGTTCAAAGATTGCCGTAGGTGTGATTCTTCCGGTTCTTCCTACCGAGAGTTCAATTTCCTGCAGCACGGTTTCTTTTTCTTCCGGAGGGTATTTATAAGCTACTGCCCACCTTGGCACTTTCGATGTGCTGCCAAGGGTTTCCCTGTCAGAAAGCCGGTTAATTTTCACTACCGCTCCGTCAATGTCATAAGCCAGAGATCCCCGCAGCTCACCTATTTTCTCAATGGCTGCCCAGACTTCTTCCCCTGTATGGCAGATCGTATATTGGTCAATTACCTTAATGCCATTACTTTTCAGGTATTCGTACCCTTCTGTGTGGGTTTCAAATGTCCTTCCCTGGGTTTCCTGGATGTTAAAGATAAACATAGAAAGATTCCGCTCTTTCGTCACCTTGCTCTCTAACTGACGCAGGGTTCCCGCTGCACAGTTTCTCGGATTGGCAAACGGCTTCTTACCCAGTATTTCCTGCTTCTCATTCACCTCGTCAAAAGCAGCATTGGTCATGTAGACCTCTCCACGGATTTCCAGATAAGGAATCGGATGTTTCAGTTTTTTCTTCACATCTTTGATTACTTTTGCATTTTCCGTTACATCCTCTCCCTGAGTTACCCCATCCCCTCTGGTAATGGCTGTAGTAAGAACACCATCCGTGTAGCGCAGAGCCATGGACAGACCATCAATCTTCGTTTCAACCACAAATTCAGGCTCCTGAAGCTGCTGCCTCATGTCCTCTACAAACTGGATTACATCTTCTTTGGAAAAGACATCCTGAAGGCTTAACATGGGAACCCTGTGTTTCACAAGTATTCCGGCTTCCCTCTTTGCACTCCCACCTACTTTCTGCGTGGGGGAATCCGGAGTCACCAGCTCCGGATTCTCTGCTTCAATCTTCTTTAATTCCTGCATCAGCTGATCATATTCATAGTCGCTAATTTCCGGTGCATCCATGTTGTAATAACGATCTGCGTGGTAATTGATCTGTTCTTTAAGTTCGTCGATTCTCTGTTTCATAATATGGCCTCTCTTTACTGATTCTTAAACTCTACAGCAATGTGCTTATATATTTATAACTCATTCATCCCCTATATACGGCTTGTGTATTCCGGTCCATTACTGGAATCCTGTATCATCTGATAAAGTTCTTCGATTTCCTTATCGGTCAGTTTACGGTATGTTCCTGCTTTCAAATGTCCCAGGCGGATATTCATAATACGTACACGCACTAACC
>NZ_JNGB01000244.1:0-3070 GCF_001029355.1 Robinsoniella sp. RHS | reverse complement strand
AAATATTACATAAATAACGATCATCGGCAGACAGGCAATCAGAGACGCTGCCATCAGTTCCGGGAATTTCGTTACATACTGCCCCTGCATTTTCGCCAGCGCTGCAGACAGGGTAAGCATGTTCTTGTCTGTATTTACAATCATTGGCCACATCAGGTCTTTAAATGCAAATACTGCTGTGAAGATACCCAGTGCAACCATCGCTGACCTTGTCAGCGGAGCCATAATAAACAGGAATGTCTGTCCTATATTACAACCATCCAGTCTGGCTGCCTCTTCCAGGTCATTTGGCAGACCCATGTATCCCTGTCTTAACAGGAATGTTCCAAACGCTGTTACAAGACCCGGGAAAACCAGTGCAAAAATCGTATTCATCATACCCATTTTGCTGATCATTAAGTACTGAGGAATGATAAAAATCTGCGCCGGAATCATCATTTGGAATAACACTAATGAAAACATCAGGTTTTTACCTTTAAAATTCAGTCGTCCAAAGGCATAACCTGCCATGGTTGCCGTAATTACTGCACATAAGACTCTTCCAACAATCAATAATAAGGTGTTCTTATAAAGCAGCAGGAAATTCATATTATTCCACACTGCTTTAAAAGCGTCTGTTCTCCACACCTTTGGAAAAATTACAAACGGGTCTACCTGTGTTGCCTCTGTTACCGATTTAAATGCCGTTATTATCATCCAAAGGAAAGGCACAAGCATGGTAATAGAAATTAAAATCAATATTACGTGAATCAATACTGAAACAGCTTTTTTCTTTGTTTCCATCACTTTCCCTCCTTCTAATTATAATGAACCCATTTTTTCTGCGCAATCATCTGGAATACGGTAATAATCATGATTACCACCAGGAGCAGCACAACAATTGTAGAACCATAACCGAGATTTTTCTCCGTAAATGAATAGCGGTAGAACAGATATACCAGTGACTGTGTCTTTTCCAGTGCAGGATTTGATTTATCCATAACCATGAAGATCAGGTCAAAAACCTGTAATGCGCCGATTACTCTTGTTACCAGTACAAAGAAAATGGTTGGGGAGATCAGTGGAATGGTAATGTGGAAAAACTGCTTGATTCCGGTTGCCCCGTCAATTTCTGCAGCTTCGTAATAATCATGAGGTACTTCCTGCAAACCGGATAAGAATAATACCATATTATATCCGATTATAGACCATACCCCGATAACCGCTATTGCAAATACTGCAATTTTAGGATTGGAAATCCAGTTTGTTTTTGTATGAAGCAGATTATTGATCAAACCAAAATCAGAGTTATATAACCATCTCCATACCATGGCAATCGCTGCCGGAGCCGCAACCATCGGCAGGAAGAAAATCGTTCTGTATACACTGCGCCCTTTCATCTTGCGATTTAGCAAAACAGCCAATATAAGGGCAATTGCAATTGAAAAAGGTACTTCTACAATTGCATATTTAAAGGTATTTAACAGTGCCTGCCATACCTGTCCGTCTGCAAACAGTTTTGTATAATTGGCTGCACCAACGAAAATATTACCTTTACCAAAATCACCCGTCTTGAAAAAACTCTGATAAATTGTCTGAATGATCGGGATAATATTCAAAACAATCAAACCTATCATTGTTGGTAATATAAATGCCCAGCCCCATAAAAACTCATTGCGGGCACGTGCGGTTCCTTTAGCTCCTGGTTTTGCCATATTCTCACTCCTCTTTCTATGTATTGCATTTCATCCTGAGAAAACGTGCCGGCGTCAGCTCTACCACTACGCCAGCACCACGCTCTCAGCTATATCATTATTTGTAAAAACAATTACTCTTCGGCAAGAATTGCATTCATTTCTGATGCTGCTTCTTTACAAGCATCTTCCATGCTCTTTTCACTGGTCCATGCACTCTTTAATACTTCATTTACTTTATTTTCCCAGGTAACTGTCTTTGTAGAATATGGTCTGATAACCATGTTTTCCGGTTTCATAACATCCAGGAAAGACTGGAGATTGAATTCCGGTACAGACTGTGCCCATGCATCAGAGGTTCCGTTATAAGCAGACATGGTTACACCTAACTGAGCCTGTTTTTCCTGCGCTTCTTTGGAACCTAAATATTCGATTAACTGCCATGCTTCATCTGTATGGGAACCATTTGCTGAAGCTGCCCATCCAAGACCGTTATAGATCGTTTTTCTTGTTCCGTCTGCAGCACTTGGAATAACGGCAAAACTTGCATTAGCTTTTGAATATTCATTGTCACGGTAGTACGCTACCATCCAGGAACCCTGCGGAATCATTGCAACTTTACCTGAAGTAAATAATGCTTCCGGATTTGTCTCAGACATTGTCTCCTGGCTTGGCATAGAACCATCTTTAATCATCTGTTCGATAATCTGCATACCTTTGATTGTATTTGGATCGTCATAGCCGGAAGTTTTCTTGTCATCGCTGATAACTTTACCGCCCATATCATAAATCATATTGTAATAACCATCCTGGTTATTGGAATTACGAATCGCGGTACCATACTGGCTGCCATCCTCTTTCGTGAGTTTTTTAGCAGTTTCCACAAAAGTATCCCAGGTCCAGCTGTCATCCGGATAAGCAACTCCTGCGTCATCAAACATTTTCTTATTATATACCAATGCTACGGTATCCACGTCCTTTGGCACTGCATAATACTTATCGTCATAAGTATACAGGCCCCAGATATCTTCCGGATAGTTCGCCGGGTCGATCACATCACTGCCTGAAATCTTATCTGTTAAATCTAATAACATGTCGTTGGACATATATCTGGAACTTTCGTTAGAGTGCATCCAGAATACATCCGGTAATGTTCCGCCCTGGGCACCTGCTTCTAACAGTGTCCAATACTCGTCCCAGGTTACTACCTGAAGGTTTGTCTTAATTCCGGTCTTTGTTGTGAAGTCGCCAAGAATCTCATTGATACCCGGTTCCTGGTTTGCATCCCAGATCATAACGGATAATGTATCTCCGGAAGCAGTATTCTCTGATGCTGCTTCACTGTCACCTGCTGCCTGAGTTTCACCCGCAGCCTGTGTCTCCGGTGCTTTTGTTCC
>NZ_JNGB01000037.1:0-44850 GCF_001029355.1 Robinsoniella sp. RHS | reverse complement strand
AGCACCAATCGAAATCGGTGAAAGCGGACAGATTAAAGAATGGTACGATGAAACTACCCTGGGAAGCATTGGTGAAAGAGGACATCGCCATATGTCACATTTACTGGGACTGTTCCCGGGAGATTTGATTTCCGTAGACAATGATCAGTATATGGATGCAGCAATCGTTTCCTTAAAAGACCGTGGTATGAAGAGTACCGGATGGGGAATGGGTCAGCGTATCAATTCCTGGGCAAGAACAGGACAGGGAAACAGTGCTTATGATTTAGTGAAGACACTGTTCAACGATGGTATCAATCCAAACCTTTTTGATTCCCATGCTCCTTTCCAGATCGATGGTAACTTTGGTTATACCTCCGGCGTTAATGAAATGTTAATGCAGAGTAATATGGGTTACATCAATGTACTTCCTGCACTTCCGGATGCATGGTCCAGCGGATCAGTAAAAGGAATTGTAGCAAGAGGAAACTTTGAGACAGATATTAACTGGGAAGATGGAAAAGCAACCAGTGTGAAGATCCTGTCAAAGAATGGTGGAGATTGTGCGGTACAGTATACTGGAATCAGCCAGGCAAATGTAGTGGATTCTAAGGGTAAGCAAGTAGAATTTACAAAATTGTCCAGAGACAGAATCCAGTTTGTATCAACACAGGGTGAAACATATACCATTACTAATTTCCCGGAACTTGCAAAGGGACCGGAAAATCTGGAAGCAGTTTATACCGGAGCAGCAGGGGTAGAATTAACCTGGGATAAAGCAGCTTCCGAAACTGCAACTTACAATGTATATCGTAAAGAAGATGGTTCTTATGAAAAAGTCGCAGAAGGTCTGACAAAAGCAAACTATACAGATAAAACAGCGGTAAAAGATATTACGAAGGTTCGATATAAAATAACCTCTGTAGAAAATGGTGTGGAAAGTCTGTATTCGGAAACCGTCAGTGCACTGGATATTACGGTAAGAGGAATGGTAGATGATACGGATTCCAGAATTGAATATAGTTCCAGATGGACTATATATAAGGATGCTGCGCATTACGGCGGTGGAATTCATTTTGTAGAAACCAGCAGTGCAGATGATACAATTTCCTTTGTATTCTCGGGTAAAGGTATCCGCGTGTATGCAACTAAGAATGCCACCTGGGGAATCATGGACGTTTACATTGACGGAGTAAAAGCAGATTCTATTGACTTCTACGATCCGACACCACAAGGCCTGAAGCAACAGATGGTTTATGAAAAAGCAGGTCTTGAGGATACGAAACATACCATTAAATTGGTGGGAACAGGAACCAGGAATCCAGCCAGTACAGGAACGAAATTAGAATTTGATGCATTCCAGGTATTAGGCGACCAGCACACCATTACTTTTGAAAGTAATAAAGAAGGAGAAGGAAATCTTCCGGAGTCTATTACAGAATATGAAGGCAGCGCGATTACATTGCCGGAATGCGGTATTACAATTGACGGTATGACTTTTGCAGGATGGAGTGACGGAGAAACCACATATGCTGCAGGTTCTAAGTATCGTATTGAGAAGAGTGATGTTACGTTAACTGCTTTATGGGAAGAAACATCCAACAAGATAGCATCCAATAAAATGACGGCAGTAGCTGACAGCCAGCAAAGTGATACACCTGGAGCTTCCGATGGTCCAGCTTCTAATGCGGTTGATGGAAATGAAAGTACTATATGGCATACTGCTTATACACATGAACCAATGCCAGATATTGAAAATGGTGTAAATAACACTTTTACAATAACACTAGACAAATTATATCAAATCAACAAATTAGAATACGTAACTCGTTCACAAGAAAATGGAAGAATATTGGGTTATGATTTGTATTATAGCACGACAGAAGATGGAGATGATTTCCAGAAAATAGAAGGCGGAAGTGGTGAATGGGCTAATAATGTAAACAAAAAAATAGCTAAGTTTACACCTGTAAGTGCAAAAAGAATTCAAATCAGGGCAACAAAGACAGCAGGTACACCAGCAAATGACTTTATTTCAGCAGCAGAATTCTACTTATATGAAACAGGTCAGACAGTCACAGACCCGACAGCAGTAACCGGAGTCAGACTGACACCGGAAGAAGTTACATTAGTAGAAGAAACCACAGCAACATTAACAGCAGCGGTAATCCCGTCTAATGCAACAAATAAAAATGTTACCTGGTCATCAAGTGATGAAGAAGTGGCAACTGTAGTTAATGGTGTAGTGAATGCACTGAAACCAGGAAATGCGACTATCACCGTAACCACAGCAGATGGAAACAAAACGGCACAATGTGCAGTAACCGTTACGGAAAAAGTAGTGATTCCGGTGAGCTCTATTACCGTATCACCAAAAGATGCAACTGTTAAAACAGGAGCAAGTGTAACTTTAACCGGGGAAATACAGCCGGAAAATGCATCTAACCAGAATATGATCTGGACTTCTGATAATGAAGGCGTAGCAACGGTAGCAGGTGGTGTTGTAACCGGTGTGGCAGAAGGAACTGCTACAATTACAGTCACATCAGCAGAAAATGATACCATACGTGATACCGCTACAATTACAGTAGAAAACGGAGAACCTGAAATTGTAGAAGTAGAAAGTGTCAGTGTTGAGCCGGCAGAATTATCATTAATAGAAGAAGGAACAAAAAAATTAACTCATACAATTACACCTTCAAATGCAACAAATCAGAATGTAAGCTGGAGTTCTGATAATGAAGCAGTGGCGACCGTTTCCCAGGCAGGAGTCGTAACCGCAATAAAAGAAGGTACTGCAAATATTACAGTTACCACAGAAAGTAACAACAAAACAGCAATCTGTAAAGTAACCGTATCAAGAAAAGATATAGCAGTTACAGGGGTAACATTATTGCCTGAAGCACTGCAAATGAAGCTAAAAGAAACAGCAACACTAACAGCAGCTGTTCAACCAGCAAATGCAACGAATCAAAACGTTTCCTGGACATCAAACAATGAAGCTGTTGCTACTGTAGATGGCGGTATAGTTACAGCAGTTGCAGATGGTAAAGCTACGATTACAGTAACCACAGAAGAAGGCGGATTCACAGCAACATGTGAAGTAACTGTAAAGAGTGAACCAGAACCGGAAATCATAAAAGTAACTGGTGTAACCCTTGATAAACAAGCAATTAATATTGAAGTAGGCAAAACAGCTGTCATTAAAGAAAGCGTTCAGCCGGAAAACGCAACCAATAAAAATGTTACCTGGGATTCAAACAACAAAACAGTTGCAAGTGTTGACAAGGGTAAGATCACAGCATTAAAAGAAGGCATCGCAGAAATCATTGTTACTACAGCGGATGGAAATAAGACAGCTACCTGTACGGTAAATGTAATACCGAAGCAGATACCGGTTGAATCCATTAAGATAAACCCATCCAGTGCAGCAATGCAGACCGGAACGAAGGCTACCTTAAGAGTAGGATATACACCGGAAAATGCAACAAATAAAGCAGTAGTGTGGGCTACGGACAATGAAGCAGTGGCAAGTGTGAGTAATGAAGGTGTTGTAACGGCGAAAGCAGCAGGAACAGCTAATATTACAGCAACAACTGTAGATGGACAGAAGTCCTCATCCTGCACCGTAATTGTTACAGAAGCACCGAAACCAACACCGGATCCGGAAGTGAAAGAGTACACTGTTATCTTTGATACAGATGGCGGATACGTTTTACCGGCAGAAATCAAAGTACAGGAAGGCAAACCTTATGGTAACCTGCCTACACCGAAAAAAGGAAGCTACAAATTCCTTGGCTGGTATCTGGGAAATACACAGGTAAAATCAACGGATATCTGTAAGGGCGATGTGACCCTGAAAGCAAAATGGAAGCTGATGGAACCTGGAAAAGTAACTGGTGTAAAAGCATCGAAACAGACAACAAACAGCATTAAAATATCATGGAAGAAGGAAACAGGAGCAAAATCATATATTGTCAGCAGTTATAACTATTCGAAGAAAAAGTGGGAGAAAATTGCAACCACCAAGAAAACTTCTTATGTAGACAAAAAGAATAAGGCTGCGACAAAATATAAATACCGTGTAACTGCTGTAAACAAAGCTGGCAGCGGTTCTGCTTCTAAATCTATGATTACAGCAACACAACCTGTAAAACCGACCATATCCCTGAAACAGTCAGGAAAGAAAGTGAAATTATCCTGGAATAAGTTTAAGGCAGATAAGATTGAAATTTTCATGAAGACAGGAAATGGAAAATATAAGAAAATTTCCACAAAACCTGGTAAAAATACAGCTTACACGAAAACCAAACTGAAAAAAAGAACCTCATACAGATTCCGTATCCGTGGATACATGGAAAGAGGAGAGAAGGTTTATGGTGCATACTCTGCATCCAAGAGAATTACAATAAAGTAAGCAGAATACGTACAAACAGATCATAGAAAAAGCCGCTTCAGCAAAGGGAACTGCACCCGTTAGTCAGACCAGAGAGTTTAACTAGTGGGTGCGGACCGAAATTGCTGTGCGGCTTTTTCTACCTATATAAATGTAGTTCCAGACAGGGATAATCGTGATAATACATCTTTATATGCTAGGAATCCAAACAGATCTGTGCGTTACAGAAATTTATATAGACGCTGTTTTGCTTATTTTTGATAGCGCAAAGCAGCCTCAACCAATCCGCGAAAGAGCGGATGCGGCCTGTTTGGACGTGACTTCAACTCCGGATGTGCCTGGGTGGCGATGAAGAACGGATGATCTTTGATTTCAACCATTTCCACAATGCGGCCGTCGGGTGAGATTCCGGAAAGGGTTAAGCCATTGTCGGTCAATGCCTTACGGTAGTCGTTATTCACCTCATAACGGTGTCGGTGGCGTTCCTGTATAGTTTCTTCACCATATAGCTCAAATGCTTTCGATGACTTGTCCAGGATACAGGGATAAGAACCAAGTCTTAAAGTGCCCCCGATGTCTTCAATACCATCCTGGTCCGGCATCAGGGAAATCACGGGATGGGTAGTGGAAGCATCCAGTTCGATGCTGTGTGCATCATGGAAACCAACCACATTTCTGGCAAATTCAACTATGGCAAGCTGCATGCCCAGACAGAGCCCAAGGAAAGGGATCTCATGTGTTCTGGCATATGCAATCGCCATAATTTTTCCTTCAATTCCCCGGTTGCCGAAACCTCCGGGAACCAGAATACCATCCACATCTCCAAGGAGATCTGAAATATTGTTCTCATTTAATAATTCTGAATCAATCCAGCGTATATTAACTGTGGCGCGGCTGGCGATACCACCATGTTTAAGGGCTTCTACAACACTGATATAGGCGTCATGGAGTTGGATATATTTACCGACAAGAGCAATTTCTACTACTTTGGTTGGATGTCGCAGAGCATTTACCATGTCTTCCCAGTCTTCCAGATTGGGCTTTGGGCATTCCAGATTCAGACATTCACATGCCACCTGGGCCAGATGCTCCTGCTCCATTGCAAGAGGTGCTTCATACAGATATTCCACATCCAGATTTTGCAGGACGTGATGATTAGGGACGTTACAGAAAAGTGCGATTTTGTCTTTGATGCCTTGTTCCAACGGCAGTTCGGAACGGCAGACAATGATATCCGGGCGAATACCCATACCCTGTAATTCTTTTACACTTGCCTGGGTGGGTTTGGTTTTCATTTCTCCCGAAGCTTTCAGGTAAGGGATTAAAGTTACGTGAATCAGAATTGCGTTTTCCCGGCCTACGTCATGCTGGAACTGACGGATGGATTCCAGGAAAGGCTGGCTTTCGATATCTCCGACCGTACCGCCGACTTCAATAATGGCAATTCTTGTTTCATCGGATGTAAAATTCCGGTAAAAACGGTTCTTAATCTCGTTTGTGATGTGGGGGATGACCTGTACAGTACCTCCGCCGAAATCACCGCGACGTTCTTTTTGCAGTACGGACCAGTAAATTTTACCGGTGGTTACATTGGAATTCTTATCAAGGCTTTCGTCAATGAACCGCTCATAGTGTCCTAAATCCAAATCCGTTTCGGCACCGTCATCTGTAACAAATACTTCGCCGTGCTGGATAGGATTCATAGTTCCGGGGTCAATATTGATGTAAGGGTCGAACTTCTGCATGGTTACCTTGTATCCCCGGGCCTTCAGTAAGCGGCCGAGTGAAGCGGCAGTGATGCCTTTTCCCAAGCCTGATACTACTCCGCCTGTTACAAATACATACTTTACTGGCATAAATTTCCTCCTGTTTTCTCAAACACACTCTCGTGCTGGTCAAAAAATAACGAAAGAATTATACACCTTCAGAGTTAATAAATACAGTGTTTTTTACAAAAAAATAAAATTTGCGCCAAATAAACAAAGATTCATTTATTTGGCGCAGATATTTGTTTAATGTCATAAAGTTAATTACCGGGTTTTATAAAAAGGTAACAAATAATAATGTGACATACAGCCTGCCAAAAGCAATTTTAATTGTAATTTAGTGATAAATACGCTTGTCCTCATATACAGGTTCAGAAGTCAGCTGGACGGAAAGACGTTTAAACTGCTTTATATCTACCATAGACAGCATAACGGAAGTATGGGCCTGACATCCGGAAAGCTTGGGAAGCTGTTCCAGTGCAAGCTTGGCATTTTCACTGGTAGCAGCAGAAATGGAAAGTGCGATCAGTATTTCATCCGTATGGAGCCTTGGGTTTTTGCTGCCCAGATATGCAGTCTTCAGAGTCTGGATAGGTTCAATGGCTTCCGGTGAAATAACATGGGCTTTATGGTCGATGCCGGCAAGTTCCTTCAATGCATTTAGAAGAAGGGCTGCGGATGCTCCCAAAAGGTCAGAAGTTTTTCCGGTAACCATTCTGCCATCAGCCAGTTCCAGGGCAGCAGCAGGGGCGCCTGTAGCTTCTGCGCGGTCCAGTGCAATCTGTACCACCTTACGGTTCGCTGCGGTCAGATGAGCCTGTTTCATGATCAGTTCGATTTTAAATACTTCTTCTTCCTGCTTTGTACCTTCCGCAAGTCCGTTCAGTGCATAATAATAGCGGCGAAGGATCTCCTGGTTAGAGGCTTCTTTGCAGGCTTCGTCATCGAAGATACAATTTCCAGCCATATTAACACCCATATCCGTAGGGGATTTATAAGGGCATTCCCCAAAAATACGCTCGAAAATAGCACCTAAGACCGGAAAGATCTCAACATCACGGTTATAATTTACAGCTTTTTCATCGTATGCTTCCAGATGGAACGGGTCAATCATATTTACATCATTTAAATCGGCTGTTGCTGCTTCATAAGCCAGATTTACAGGATGTTTCAGGGGGATATTCCAGATCGGGAAGGTTTCAAATTTGGCATAACCGGCACGAATGCCATGTTTTTGCTCGTGGTAGAGCTGGGAAAGGCAGGTTGCCATTTTTCCGCTTCCGGGACCGGGTGCTGTGATCACGACCAGCGGTCTCGTTGTTTCAATATATTCATTTTTACCATATCCGTTATCGCTGACGATTAATGGTATATTGCTTGGATAGCCTTCGATGGCATAGTGGACATACACTTTACGTCCTAATTTTTCCAGTCTGGTTTTAAAGAGCTGCGCGCTGTTCTGACCGGAATACTGTGTAATGACAACACTACCTACGTAGAGCCCTTTTTCTTCGAATGCGTCGATCAGACGGAGAACGTCTGTATCATAAGTGATCCCAAGATCACCCCGGACTTTATTCTTCTCTATGTCACCGGCGCTGATGACGATTACAATTTCTGCCTGGTCGGAGAGCTGCATCAGCATACGCAGTTTACTGTCCGGTGCAAATCCTGGAAGAACTCTGGCTGCGTGAAAGTCATCAAAAAGTTTTCCACCGAATTCCAGATAGAGTTTGTTGCCAAACTGGCTGATTCTTTTTCTGATATGCTCAGATTGCATCTGTAAGTATTTCTCGTTATCAAATCCTATTTTCATTGGTTCACCGATCCTAAATTTTATGGTATGATTCTTTACTGAATTAGTATACTACAAAGTATCAGAGTTATGCCAGTCATTTTTTGAGGATTTTTATAAAAGTTTAAGAATTATGGAGGCTTTTTCACAAACTCGATATTGATTTCTGGGTGAAGTATCTTTATAATAGAGAGGACGTATCACGAGGAGGAAGATGATGGATAATAATCAACAGCCAGGAAATGGACCGAATAACGGATCCAATAATAATAATGGCAAGCCGTCTAAAAATGGGCAGACGATCATGATATTTTTAGTAGTAACACTGATAGCCCTGGTCGGTATGAGTATTTTCAATAATATGCTGAAGAATTCTACCGAAAAAGAAATCACATATAACAAATTTATGGAAATGGTAGAGAAGAAAGAAGTCAAAAAGGTTGACATACAGTCCAGTAAGATTGTTATTACTCCTAAGGAACAGCCATTCCCAGGGGTGACGATGACGTATTATACCGGCGTTGTACCCGACCCGAACCTGACCGAAAAATTAATTGCAGCAGGTGTGGACTTTAATGGAGCGATTCCGGACATGACATCTGCAATTCTCTATAATATTTTAAGCATTGCGATCCCGCTGATTCTGATCTGGGTTGTACTTGGATTTTTCCTGAGAAAAATGTCCAAGGGCGGCGGCATGATGGGCGGTGTTGGCAAGAGCAAGGCTAAAGTATATGTGCAGAAAGAAACAGGAGTCACATTCCGGGATGTGGCAGGACAGGATGAAGCCAAGGAGTCCTTGCAGGAAGTCGTTGATTTTCTTGAAAATCCAGGAAAATACACGAAGATTGGTGCCAAGCTTCCAAAGGGTGCTCTTTTAGTAGGACCTCCTGGAACAGGTAAAACACTTCTGGCAAAGGCAGTTGCAGGAGAAGCACATGCTCCGTTCTTCTCATTATCCGGTTCTGATTTTGTGGAAATGTTCGTAGGTGTCGGTGCATCACGTGTCCGTGATTTATTTGAAGAGGCGAAAAAGAATGCGCCATGTATTATTTTTATTGATGAAATTGATGCAATCGGTAAGAGCCGTGACAGCCGTTATGGCGGTGGAAATGACGAACGTGAGCAGACCTTGAACCAGCTGCTTGCTGAGATGGATGGTTTTGATACCTCGAAGGGATTACTGATTCTGGCAGCTACAAACCGTCCGGAAGTTCTGGATCAGGCGCTTCTGCGTCCCGGTCGTTTTGACAGACGTGTAGTTGTAGATAAGCCGGATCTGAAAGGCCGTGTGGATATTCTGAAAGTACATTCCAAAAATGTTCTTCTGGATGACACCGTAGATTTGGAAGCTATTGCACTTGCTACTTCAGGAGCTGTTGGTTCCGATCTGGCAAATATGATTAATGAGGCAGCAATTCTGGCAGTTAAGAAGGGCAGAAATGTAGTTTCCCAGTCTGATTTATTTGAGTCTGTAGAAGTTGTATTAGTGGGTAAGGAAAAGAAGAACAAGATCCTGAGCAAAGAAGAGCGAAGAATTGTTTCCTACCACGAAGTAGGTCATGCATTGGTAAGTGCGCTTCAGAAGGATTCTGAGCCGGTGCAGAAGATAACTATTGTGCCAAGAACAATGGGAGCACTTGGATATGTCATGAATGTTCCGGAAGAAGAAAAATTCCTGAATTCAGAAGGTGAGATCCGCGCAAAGATTATTGAATTTGTGGCAGGGCGTGCAGCAGAAGAACTGGTATTTAACAGTGTAACAACCGGAGCCGCAAATGATATTGAGCAGGCTACCAAGCTTACCAGAGCGATGATTACACAGTATGGTATGTCGGAAACTTTTGGAATGATGGGAATTGAAAGTCCTGAGAATCAGTATCTGGAAGGCAGAACAATGTTAAATTGCAGCGACAGAACGGCAGCCGAGGTTGACCGTGAAGTTATGAAAGTGCTCAAAGATGCTTATGTAGAGGCGAAGAGACTTCTCAGCAAACATAGAATAGCACTGGATAAGATTGCTGCATTCCTCATTGAAAAGGAAACCATTACCGGTAAAGAGTTTATGAAGATTTTCCACGAAGTGGAAGCAGAAGATAAGGCGGCCTTGGAAGGTTCTGCGGCAGGAGCTGTTGAAGGTGCCAGCCAGCCTCAGTTGGAAGCGGAAAGTAATCATCAGGTAAAAGCTGCAGAAATTGATGCATCGGTTTCTGGTGATAATGTGCAGCAGATACAAAAGCAGTCTGAAAATGTGGATACTGTGGATAAGAATCCCGATAACAACACTGTGTGTGAATAAATTCTTTAAAAGACAAGATAAAATACAGTAAATTTGTGAATAACAGATTTGCTGTATTTTTTTAGAAAGGGAGGTGGTATCGTTGTTTGATATCCAGGAGGAACTTAAGAAACTACCGGCGAAGCCGGGTGTATATATTATGCATGATGCAAAGGATGCCATAATCTATGTAGGAAAGGCAATCAGTCTCAAGAACCGGGTACGGCAGTATTTTCAAAGCAGCAGAAATAAGGGTGCTAAAATCGAACAGATGGTGACAAAGATCCGCCGCTTCGAATACATCATTACAGATTCGGAGCTGGAAGCGCTGGTTTTGGAATGTAATCTGATTAAGGAACACAGACCAAAGTACAATACCATGTTAAAAGATGATAAGTCCTATCCATTTATTAAGGTTACGGTACAGGAGGAATATCCCAGGGTTTTATTTGCACGGATTATGAAAAAGGACAAATGCAAATATTTCGGACCTTATACCAGTGCCGGAGCGATTAAGGATACGATTGAGCTGATTAACAAGCTGTATAAGCTGCGTACCTGCAACAGAAGCCTGCCAAGGGACATCGGGAATGAGAGACCCTGTCTGAATTACCATATTAAACAGTGCAACGCCCCCTGTCAGGGCTATGTTACCAAAGAGGAATACCGTAATCAGGTGAATGAAGCTATTGCTTTTCTGGACGGAAATTATGATCCGGTAATTAAAATGCTGGAGCAGAGGATGCAGGATGCTTCTGAACGAATGGATTTTGAAGCGGCAATCGAACAGAGAGAGCTTCTGAACAGCGTGAAACAGATTGCCCAAAAGCAGAAGATCACCATGAGTGATGGGGAAGATAAGGATATTATTGCAATGGCTTCCGATGATACGGATGCTGTGGTACAGGTGTTTTTTGTACGGTCGGGCAGGCTGATTGGAAGGGACCACTTCTATCTGAGAGTAGCTCCCCACGATACAAAAGGAATGGTTTTAGACAGTTTTATCAAGCAGTTTTATGCAGGGACACCATTTATTCCCAAGGAACTGATGATCCAGGAAGAAGTGGAAGACTGCGAGGTTATTGAACAGTGGCTTTCTAAGAAAAGAGGACAGAGGGTACATATCAAAGTTCCCAAAAAAGGCACGAAAGAAAAACTGGTAGAATTGGCGGCCAGAAACGCAGAATTGGTTTTAAGCCAGGATAAAGAAAAAATCAAACGGGAAGAAGGACGAACCATTGGCGCCATGAAAGAGATTGCAGGCCTGCTGGGGCTTGAGAATGTAGTGCGTGTGGAAGCGTTTGATATTTCCAATATCAGTGGATTTGAATCGGTAGGATCCATGATTGTATACGAAAAGGGTAAACCAAAACGAAGCGATTACCGTAAGTTTAAGATCCAATCGGTAAAGGGACCGGATGATTATGCCAGCATGGAAGAAGTGCTGACCAGAAGATTCAGCCATGGTCTTGCTGAGCTTGAGGAAGCGAAACAGGAGAAAGAATTCAGCAGTTTCAGCAGATTTCCGGATCTGATCATGATGGACGGCGGTAAGGGCCAGGTCAATGTAGCGCTGAGGGTTATGGATAATCTGAAAATGAACATTCCGGTCTGCGGTATGGTCAAAGATGATAATCACAGAACCAGAGGATTATTTTTTAATAATGTAGAAATACCAATTGAAAAGTCTTCGGAAGGTTTTCGTCTGATTACCAGAATTCAGGACGAGGCACATCGTTTTGCCATTGAATATCACAGGTCCCTTAGAAGCAAGCAGCAGGTACATTCTATTCTGGATGATATTGATGGAATCGGGCCTGCCAGGAGAAAGGCATTGATGCGGACATTTAAGTCTCTGGAAGCCATTAGGGATGCTTCCGAAGAGGAACTTGCCAAGGCGCCGTCCATGAATGCAAATAGTGCAAAAAAAGTGTATGATTTCTTTCATTGATGTTCGGGCATAATTATGATAATATTAACATATTAATTAAATTTTGAAGGAGAAGAGATATGGCAAGTGTAGCTTTAAGCAAGTTGGTTGAGAAACTGGATTTAAAGAATATGACTCCGGATGTGGATATGTCTGCTATTAAGATTACCCTCCCGGATATTAACCGTCCTGCATTGCAGCTGACGGGATATTTTGATCATTTTGATTCTGATCGCGTACAGATTATCGGATATGTGGAATACACCTATCTGGAACATTTAGACAGAGAAAAGAAGCTTCCGATATATGAGCAGTTTATTTCCAGTAAGATACCATGTATCGTATACACCACAAGGACAGAGCCGGATGCAGATATGATGGAACTGGCGAATAAATATAATGTTCCTATTTTCACTACCAGGAAGACTACATCCTCTTTTATGGCTGAGATTATCCGCTGGCTGAATGTGGAACTGGCTCCCTGTATTTCCATACACGGCGTTCTGGTGGACGTTTATGGTGAAGGGGTCCTGATTATGGGCGAAAGCGGTATTGGTAAGAGTGAGGCTGCATTGGAGCTGATTAAGAGAGGGCACCGGCTTGTTTCGGATGACGTTGTTGAGATCCGTAAAGTCAGTGACGAAACAATAATTGGTTCTGCACCGGATATAACCAGGCATTTCATCGAACTCCGCGGTATAGGAATCATTGATGTGAAAACACTGTTTGGTGTGGAAAGTGTTAAGAATACACAGTCTATCGATCTGGTAATTAAACTGGAAGAATGGGACAGAGAAAAAGAATATGACAGACTGGGATTGGAAGAGGAATATACAGAGTTCCTTGGAAATCAGGTGGTTTGCCATTCATTGCCGATCCGTCCGGGCAGAAACCTGGCTGTTATCGTAGAATCTGCTGCAGTTAACCACAGACAGAAAAAGATGGGTTATAATGCTGCGCAGGAATTATATAACCGCGTACAGAATAGTCTTGCAAAAAGACGCGGTCCAGAAGGAGAATAAAGAATTATGAAGAAATATTGTTTTGGAATTGATATTGGCGGTACATCCGTAAAATGCGGTCTCTTTGACGTGAAAGGGGAAGTTCTTGACAAATGGGAAATTAAAACAAGAACAGAGAATAACGGAATTAATATTATTCCGGATGTGGCAGGCGCTATCAATAATAAAATATTAGAAAAGCAGCTGGAAAGAGAAGATATCGCAGGCGTTGGTATCGGCGTACCGGGACCGGTTAACGAAGCAGGTGATATCCTGTGTGCAGTAAATCTTCACTGGGGCTATGTAAATCTCGTGGAACAGATGGAAAAGCTGATTGGTCTTCCTGTAAAAGCCGGAAACGATGCCAATGTAGCGGCTCTTGGAGAGATGTGGAAAGGCGGCGGCGCCGGATATCATAATGTAGTTATGGTAACTCTTGGTACGGGTGTTGGCGGCGGAATCATTATTAATGGACAGATCGTTACGGGTTCTCATGGAGCAGGCGGAGAGATCGGCCATGTTCATGTGGAAGACAGTATGGAAGAAGCATGCAACTGCGGTAACAAAGGCTGTCTGGAACAGGTAGCATCCGCAACCGGTATTGTCAGATTAGCCAATGCACGTCTGGCTGCTGATGCAGAGCCGTCTGTACTTCGTGATGGAGAAGTATCAGCTAAAACAGTATTTGATGCTGTGAAAGCAGAAGATAAAGTAGCAATGGAAATAGCAGAAAGTTTTGGTAAATATCTGGGCAGTGCCCTGTCTGTAATCGCAGGTGTGGTAGATCCGGAAGTCTTCGTTATTGGCGGAGGCGTTTCAAAAGCCGGAGATATTTTACTGGATTATATTCGTAAATACTATAATACATATGCTTTCAGTGCCTGTAAAGATGCTGTGTTTGCACTGGCGGAGCTGGGTAATGATGCAGGGATCTTCGGCGCAGCTAAGATGATCCTGTAGGCATACTTACAGAGGCATACAGTAAAAGGATTCATAATAGAAATAGACCACATTCCTCTAAAACATGCACAGGCAGGAATCTTATCCTGCCTGACCGGGCATATATCAGAGGTGCTGTGGTCTTTTCAAATCCAGAAGTTCCTGAAAAAGTTCTGTTTCCTGAGTATGGATGTATTCAACTTTGACAGATATGCCTGCCAGAAGATCAGTATCTCCGGTTTCGGACAGGGCCCACATCGCATCAGCCACAGTATCCCATTGATCAGCCACGGCTAAAAAGCGTACACCGATATCTTTTAAATTTTCTAAGCCAGTAACGTCAGCAGCTTCGATTAAAAAATCCCCATACATACTTCGGAAAATTCCACCACCGGTACCGCCGTCGGCGTGAATCATAAAATAATTCGTACTACCGGATCTTTTTCTTTTTTCTAAATCAAAATTTTTCCATTTCAAAACTTCTTTCGAAAACTTTTTAATTCCATTCAGTCCAAGGAGATGGGCAGGCGCATTTCGCATACTAAGGCAATTTTCCTGTATAGCGTCCAGTATCATTTCCTTTGAAACGGGACGGATGTGGGAGAAATCAAATTCCAGATATTTGTTATGTGCAGGAAACGGGCGATGATGGCTGGAACGTGCATTTTCTGTTTCTTCATAAGATACCAGGTGGTAATCCCGGGCAATGCTGCCTTTGGGAGTACGGATTGGATGATGGCTGCTGTCACGATCGCTGATATAGAATATCTTCTGATCATCGTTATATCCGAATAATACAACAGCATGGGCGCCAAAATGATAGTCCTCATCCAGGTTTAAATATTTTAAGTAGGGCATATCAACATAGATGAAAACGGGATGGTTCTGGTCGATGGAATTCCTGGCGGATGCAAATGCTTTCATATAATCCTTTTGCTGACGGCAGCGGATGGTTATATTCAGCCTGTTAGCCAGAATTTCTTCAAAGACAAAAGGTTTGATACGTCCGTTAATCATGGGGGAGGATGCCTGGTTCAGATAACAAAACGATATGCCGCAACCCAGACCAAGAAGCATTTCTTCTGACATCGGATGTCCATAGTAATTGAAAATTTGTTTTAGAGCATTTGTGATACAGTGTTTTCCGCCGCCGGGGGTAAAATCAGAAATTATTTTTTTCATATCAGATACCTTTCTGGAAAATAAATTTGTTTGGTAAGTATAGAATAAGGGGTGCCGCGCGGGGGAAAGTCAAGAGGGAAAGGAGAATTTACAGATAGTCGGATGGATAGTCCGAATTGTAACAGTACAAAGTCCTTATAGTTGTAGAAATAAAAATCCTGCTATTCTATAATACCCGTATCAAATAAAACATTAACGGAGGAAAAGGAGGATTATGATATGAAGTTTAAAAAAGTTATGGCGGGAGTACTGTGCACTGCACTGGCAGCAGGTATGATATCCGGATGCGGCGGAAACACTGAGGGAAGCAGTAGTGGTAACGGCAAAGAAAGTACAGCTGCAGCGGCGGATTCAAAAAGCGAAGAAACTTATAAGGTTACCATGGCATATATCGGCGATGCTTATGAAGAAGCAGAGCCTGCAGTTCTGGAGAAAGTGAATGAAATATTGAAAAAGGATATCAACATGGAGCTGGATCTGGTACCTTGTTCCTGGGGGACTTATACCAATGAATTGTCCCTGATGCTATCCGGAGACGAAGCTTTGGATATTGTTCCAATAATTGTAACCAATGCAGCGGGGTATGTAAGTAATGGACAGGTGCTGGACTTGACGGATTATATTGAAAAATATGGTACCAACATGAAGAAATATGTGGATGCAGATTTCCTGAAATCGCCCCGGATCGGTGATTTTACGTATGGGGTAACGACTATGCGGGAACAGATCACCTGGGAAGGAATAATGATGAGAACGGATCTTTTAGAGGAATCCGGATTCAAGGCAGAGGATATCAAAAGCGTGGATGATTTGGACAAGATTTTTGCAGCGGTAAAGGAAAAGCATCCGGATATGACTATGCTTGCAAGTACACAGGCAGGAACTCCGTTATTCAGATGGGAAACGGCAGATTTTCTCACAGATGGATTTGGAACGCTGATGGATAAAGGGCAGTCTACGGATGTTGTGAACCTCTATGAGACAGAGGAATTTAAAACATTTGCAAAGAAATTATATGACTGGAATCAGGCGGGATACATTTCCAAGGACGGTGCCACTACTACCGAAATACTGGTAAATCAGGTAAAGGCCGGAACGGCATTTTCCTATTTTACACCCCTCAAAGCAGGTGCCGAGGAACAGGATGAATTGTCAACGGGTTATGATTTAAGTTCTGCCTCGTTATTTGGTGATCCATATATCACAAGTTACAGTGTGAACTTTAATACCTGGGGAATTGCACGGAATTCAAAGAATCCGGATAAGGCGTTCCAGTGTCTGGACTATATCTATGGAAGTCCCGAGATTATGAATTTGCTGAACTGGGGTATTGAAGGAGAACATTATCAATTTGTGGATAAGGAAAAGGGGATCATCACTTATCCGGAAGGTGTTGATGCATCCAATAAGAAATATGGTTTGAATATTGGCTGGGAACTTCCGAATCAGACAATTGCCTATGTCTGGGAAGGGGAAGATCCATCAAAATGGGATACACAAAATGAATTAATCCAGAAGGCATCCAGATCAAAGGCGCTGGGATTTACCTATGATTCTACCAATGTGGCAGGGGAATTAACTGCATTGACAAATGCAAAGAACCAATTTTATGACGCCATTGGAACGGGGTCACTGGAGCCGGAAGCGGCAATCGGGCAGTTTAATGATGCGCTTTACAAAGCGGGGCTGCAGACTGTAATAGATGAGAAGCAGAAACAGTTGGATGAATGGCTGGCAGCGCAAAAGTAGGAAGGAGAACTTTATGGCATTTCGGAAGGTAAATGGTACAGAACAAGGTACGGCAGCCATTGCAGCAGCAGGGCGTAAAAAGAGCAAAAGAGTACAATTCAGAAAGTGGCTGCCGGTATTTATCATGATGGCGCCCGCACTGATTTATCTATTGATTAATAATTATCTTCCGATGCTGGGATTGGTAATTGCATTCAAAAAGGTGAATTTTTCCACAGGGATTTTTCAAAGTCCCTGGTGCGGGCTGGATAATTTTAAGTTTTTATTTAATACAAGTGATGCGTGGACCATAACCAGAAATACGCTGTTGTATAATTTCGCTTTTATCATTGTAAATACCCTGATGGGGATTCTGATTGCGGTTCTCATAAGTGAAATCCGGTCTAAAAAGGGGAAGACGATTTATCAAAGTTCGGTATTGCTGCCATTTTTGATGTCCTATGTAATCGTTTCCTATATTGTATACGCTCTGTTTAGCGGAGACAATGGAATGCTGAATAATACTATACTTCCGGCATTTGGCATGGAGCCTGTAAACTGGTATGCAGAGGCAAAGTATTGGCCGGTAATTCTGGTGGTTGTGAACTGCTGGAAGGGCGTGGGCTATGGAACCCTTATTTATATCGCTGCTATTGCAGGAATTGACAGTTCCTATTACGAAGCGGCAGCTCTTGACGGTGCAGGAAAATTAAAGCAGATTTTTTATGTAACACTTCCGGCACTGGTTCCTTCTATTATAACATTAACGCTGCTGAACATAGGAAGAATTTTTTATTCGGATTTCAGCCTGTTCTATCAGGTGCCCATGAACTCCGGGATGTTATATGCCACCACACAAACCATAGATACCTATGTATATAGGGGGCTCTTGACTCTGGGGGATGTTGGTATGTCTTCGGCAGCCGGATTTTATCAATCCTGTGTAGGATTTATTCTGGTCATGGTATCTAATCTGATCGTGAAAAAGATCAGCCCAGATAACGCACTTTTTTAGGAAAGGAGAGTCATAGATTATGATAATAAGTAAATCACAAAAGACTGCAATGGTCTTTGTACATATTTTTTTAACTGCTTTGGCGCTAATGATGATTCTGCCGTTTATACTGCTGTTTATCGGTTCTATAACGGAAGAAAATACGCTGATTGCAAATGGATACTCTTTCTTTCCAAAGGTATTAAGTACATCCGCTTATGAATATTTAATTCAAAGCTCGGGAGAGATTGGAAGAGCGTACATGATGACCATTCTCATCACGGTAGTGGGGACGGGGTTAAATATTTTGCTTTCATCTATGCTGGCTTATGGTTTGTCCCTCCAGAATCTGCCATTTAAACGGCTGATCTCCTTTTTTGTATTTTTTACCATGCTGTTTAATGGAGGTCTGGTTCCCACG
The DNA here is from genome assembly GCF_001029355.1 of Robinsoniella sp. RHS. Classification (NCBI taxonomy): domain Bacteria; kingdom Bacillati; phylum Bacillota; class Clostridia; order Lachnospirales; family Lachnospiraceae; genus Robinsoniella; species Robinsoniella sp. RHS. The sequence continues at coordinate 26,441 of NZ_JNGB01000037.1, read as the reverse complement.
TATCTGATGTATACCACTTATTTACATATCAAAGATACTTTTGCCGGACTGGTTGTTCCCCAATTCCTGGTCAGCGCTATGAATGTTATTATGATTCGGACATTTTTTACAAACAGTATTCCATCGGCACTTTACGAAGCAGCCAACATTGATGGAGCCGGGCATTTTCGGATTTTTAAAACTATTGTTCTGCCTCTTGGAAAACCGATTCTGGTATCTATGGGACTCTTTTCCGCTCTGACCTATTGGAATGACTGGACCAATGCGCTGTATTATATCCGGGATAAGAGAAGCCTGTGGGGGATACAGAGTCTGTTAAATAAAATGATTACAGATATCCAGTATCTTGCCCAGAACCCCAATGCGGGGGCTCAGGTGGATATGAGTAATATGCCAAGCGCATCTATGCGTATGGCAATCGCATTTATCGGCGTGCTTCCCATTCTTTGTATTTTCCCATTCCTGCAGAAGTATTTTGCAAAAGGTATTGCGGTAGGGGCTGTCAAAGGTTAAACTAAAACAAACGAATGATATAGGCAAGGCAGCCATCTGTTGGCGGAAGTTCAGAAGATCGTAATGGGGGGACCGGCAATATGTTATCAAAAGAAAAGCGTACTATGGAGGAGAAATTTCGGAAATATGATTTTGTCAGGTTACTGAAGTGGTTTTCTTTGCTGCTTATTCTAATGGTAATTATTAATGTCGGACTTAGTATGTATGCCTCCTATACGGTTTCAAAATACAGCCGTGACGGAAGAATTCAGGTTCTGGACAGCCAGATTCAGTGGATTCAGAATACCATGGATACAATAAAAGAAAATGTAGCCACAGAGCTTGGATATGATATCGAGCTGGAAAGGCTGGCTAGTGTCACAGACGAACGGGAATCCATACTGCTGCAAAGAAGTGTGAAGAAGCAGTTAAGCAAATGGAGCGTACAGAGTGATCATCTTGTAAACTATGCGGTATATCTTCAAAAAGGGGAGATTATGGTAAATGGATGTGCTACGGATTCTGCCTATGATAATTGGAGAAAGGCCGGAGGAAAGCTGCTTAAATTTGCCATAGAAGAAGCAGAAAAGGGCAGGTGGCTCATGCACGATTTAGATGGGGAAACTTACCTGATATATGTGCGCAGGAATAATGACATGTATATGTTTTCCTGGATGCAGTTAAACCAGCTGCTGCGCTCTGTTGATAACAATGCTTTTGGAGAGGATTATTATATCGCCGTCACCTCAAAGGAAAATGTAGTATACAGCGGAAGTGAAAAGCTGAAAGAGGATCGTATTGATCTGTCGGGGGTTTCAGATGATGAAGTGAGCGTAAGCCTATTAAAAGGGTATACGGTGATCCGGCGTCCCGGCACGGAAGATTATGACTTCACACTGGTGATTCATGAACAGAATGTAATGAATCTCTTGAAATTTCAGTTTGTTGCAGGCATGTCAATTACAATTCTCGGACTTTTTTTACTGATATTCCTTTACTTCTTGTATCGGACATTGGTACATCCGATTCAGACATTTACAGAGAACATTGACCGCCTGAACGAAGACGAGGGTTACTCGGTAGCTACTCATTACCAGATTAACGAACTTGGAAAGGCAAGTGAGATGCTTGCCAACCTGGTAAGCCGGATTAAGAATCTGAAAATTAATATCTACGAAAAGACGTTAGAACAGCAAAAAATCAAAATGGATTTCCTGACGCTTCAAATTGAACCGCATTTTTACTTGAATTGTCTGAACATTATCTACAATATGGCACAGATGGGAAAAGACAAAGAAATACAGGAGTTATCCAAAAATGTATCCGCATATTTAAGGTATATTTTTAAGAGTAATGAAAACATGGTATGTTTGGGTGAGGAACTTGAACACACCAGGAGATATCTTAAAATTCAGGAAATTCGTTATAAAGGAGGATTCCGTTCCGACATCCATGTAGAAGAAAGTGTTTTGGATGCAAAAATACCACCCCTGATACTGCAGACCTTTGTAGAAAATACAATCAAACATGCTATGACCTTTGATTACGAAACGAAAATTCTGGTGATTGTACGCAGAGTAAAAATACATGGTAAGTATAAGCTGGAATTGATTGTGGAAGATAACGGAGAAGGATTTCAGGCGGATATCATGGAAAAATTGAACCGGAAAGAAGATATCTCCCATGATGGCAAACAGATAGGGGTTATGAATGTGATTAAACGTCTGGGGCTTTTCTTTGGAAATGAAGCAGAAGCAGAGTTCTACAACAAAGAGGATCAGGGAGCAGGGGTTCGGCTGTATATGCCATTTATTTGGAACGAGGAGGAAAAGGATGAACTTATTACTTGTAGATGATGACGCCTATGTATTGGAAGCCGTTAAAAATACCCTGGACTGGAAACAACTTCAGATTGAAAATGTCTATACTGCCCAGAGTGTTAGAAATGCAAAAAAGATCATACTGGATGTACCGATTCATCTGGTGGTTTCCGATATTGAAATGCCACGTGAAAATGGACTGGAACTGATCTCGTGGATACGGCAGCAGGATCTTGTGATAAAGGATATCCTTCTCACCAGCTATGCGGAGTTTGAATACGCAAGACAGGCGGTGAAGCTGGGGTGTTTTGCTTATACGCTAAAACCAATTGATTATGGAGAACTTGAGGAGCTTTTGAGAAAGGCAGCAGCGGCAGAGCAGGAGGAACTGGAGCGGCTGGATTACCGCAGATACTATGATCACTGGAACCAGACAGAAAAGAGCCGGAAGGAATCTTTCTTTCGGGGGCTGATGCTGGAGCAGCAGATCCCAGGCCAAAAGGATCTGGAAGCTGCACTGGAGCGTTATATGCTTCGCTATGAAGATTCAGTCCGGTTTGTAGTAGCAGTCTGCCAGCTTTACGATTATGAATGGGCTTATAATGATCTGGGTATGGGAATGCTGGTATGGTCTATGAAAAATGTGTTAGAAGAGTTGTTTGACACTCCGGATACACATGTAGAATGTGTGCTTTCCCATACGGAATCTTCCTGCATTGTAGTGATTAAAACCATGGGAGAAGATGCACTTTACAAAATAGGGGAAAAAGGGAAAAACCTGATCGAAAATATTACAAGGCATTTTCGGTCAAATTGTTGTTTTGCAGTGGGAAATGTCTGCAGAATACTTCAAATACAGGAAAGCTTTGCAGATGTGGCACAGATGCTGGATCACTGTGCAGACGGGGAAGGACAGGTGGTAATGCAGCAGGACTTTGTGTATAAAGAAGCAGATTATCAGCCGCCCAATTGGCAGATCTGGGAGAGCCTCATGCAGGAGAGCAGTTCTATCATGCCTGTTGTGAATGAGTATTTAGACAACCTTGTAAAAAGAAAATCTGCAAATAAAGAGATACTCTCCAGATTCACACTGGATTTCGCCCATACATTCCGCCTTGCTTATCAAAAAGAAGGTATCAGCACGGAAGAATTGGAAGAAGCTGGATACCGTATACATAACTTAAAGGATGCCATACATTCCGTAAAGGAATGTAAAATATTTATTGAAAAGATGGTGGGGGAGGCCGCCAGGCTTCTGAATGAAAAGCAGCAGTCTAATTCAGTAGTAGAAAAGGTGAAAAGATTTATTGATGAAAATCCTGATCAGGAAATAACCAGAGAATCGTTAGCAGAAAAAGTATATTTGAATCCGGACTATCTGGCTAGAATTTTTAAAAAAGAGGTAGGGGAACCCATCGGTGTATATCTGGCAAATCAGAGAATCAGACTGGCTAAGGAATATTTGGAAAAGACGGAAGAACCGGTGAATCTGATTTCCATAAAAGCAGGATATGATAATTTTTCCTATTTTTCAAAGATGTTTAAAAATATGGTGGGGATGTCGCCAAAGGAATACCGCAGTCAATTTCGAAAATAAAGAGGATATACTGTAATAAAAAAATGGAGAAGAAATCTTATTATTTAGATTTCTTCTCCGTTTTTTACTGTATACAATGGTTTTATTGCGGTGGAGCATCAATTACTCCGTCGCCATTGGTATTCCCCCCCGGATAGGAAGGCGGTGTGGTCTGGCCTCCGTTTCCCTGGTTTTGATCACCCGGAGGTGTAGTTCCATTGCCCGTACCGTTTCCTGTTCCTTCTCCATTGCCCTCACCGGTTGTATCATCCGGAGTGTTGGTTCCGGGGTACGATGGTTTATTGGCATCTTCCGGATTCTGTGGTTTGTTTTCTTCTCCGTCCGGTGAAGTCTCAGATTCTTTTTTGTTTTTATCTTTATCTCCTTTTAGCAGATCAGATAATTTGTCCAGTATGGTGTGTCCGCTGCAGGTGCCGCCTGGTGGTGCATAAGCAGAATCGTCGGTAGTTCCTTCGCTTCCGGTCGGTCTTTGAACGAAGACCTTGGTTACAGGTTCACAGGTGCTGGTTGCTTTCAGTCCGGTCTTAGAACAGATCTTGACAGCTACGTGTACATCACATTCAGCTACCGGCTGTGTACCTCTTACATAGTATTCAGTGTATACCTGAGAGCCTCTTGGATCTGCACTGCAGACACCCGGTATTGCAAGCTTGCCGGATTTTTTACAAACCGAAGCGGTTACAATATCCTCCGGCTGTTCAAATTCTTTTACAGGAAGATCCTGGTGAATCCTCTGCATAATAGCGTTCCAGAGTACCTTGCTGTAGGAGTGGTAAATATCTCCGTCAGGAAGGGCTACATTATTGTCATAGCCGCCCCAGATACCGCAGGTATAATAGGGTGTATAACCTTCAAACCAGATATCCTTTGTATCATCCGTGGTACCTGATTTGCCGGCTACCGGCATATCACCCAGATTAATGGTTCCATATGCAGTACCTTCCGGTTTTTTAATAACATCTTCCATGGCACTTGTCAGCAGGAACGCAGTGGATTGCTTAACTGCACTGGAGCTGACAGGCGTGGTGTTATCAATGACGATATTTCCGTTCAGATCCTCAATCTTAGAATAAAATTTCGGCTCGATATACTGGCCTTTATTAGCAATGGCGGCGTATGCACCCGTAAGTTCCAGATTCACAACACCGTCCCGTACACCACCCAAAGCCAATGGCTGGTTAGCATCCGTCAGGACATCTCCGTTACTATATACATCATGGTTATAAAGTGTTGTGATACCAAATTTCTCGGCATAATCTATACCGGTCTGAGGAGATATATCCGTCAGACATTTTACGGCTATGACGTTGATGGACTTGGTAATGGCGGAGCGGATCGTTTCTAAACCGCTGTATCCATAATCGCTGTCCCAGTTCCGGACTTCCGGCCCGTTGGTATAATTATAAGGTGCGTTATCATAAACGGTGGAAAGTGTCATGCCTGCACGGTCAATTGCAGGACCATACACGGTAATCGGCTTAAAAGTAGATCCCGGCTGTCTTCTGGTAGAAGTAGCACGGTTTAATGTCAGGCTGGCTTCCTTGTTACCACGTCCGCCTACGATGGCTTTTACATAGCCGGTACTCTGATCAATAATTACCACGGATGCCTGGGGCTGTGGAATCAGTGAGATACGTTCTGAGAGCACCGTATCGCCGGATTTCATAACAGCCTGCTTATACTGGGCAGCATAGGAATTCGCGGTATCGGAATCAGGAAACATCATATTAAAGGATGCATCCTGTGCTTCAAAATACACTCTCATACTCTCGCTGTCATAGAAAGATGCCTCTCCGTCAGCGGATTCCAGAGTCAAAGCATAGTCCAGGCCGATTAAAGTTCCGGATGGGAAATTAGCAGGATTCGCAAATTCTTCATCACAAATCTGCTGAATATTTTTGTCCTGGTTGGAAAATACTTTTAAACCGCCGGAATACAGAGCTTTATAAGCCTGATTCTGGGTGTAGCCTTTGATTTCCATCAGGTCGTCCATAGCCTGGTCGATCAAAGCATCTTCATAATAACTGTAGATTGATGTCTCGCCGGTTTCCACATCGGTTTCCTGGATTCTGGAATAGACATCATCATTCAGAGCTTCATCATATTGTGTCTGATCAATGTACCCCTGATCAAGCATATGGTTTAATACTTTAACACGTCTTTTTGCATTCTCTTCCGGATAAAGGATTGGATTGTAACCGGAAGGATTCTGGGTAATACCTGCGATAACAGTACTTTCAGAAAGGGTAAGCTCCGATACATCCTTGTTGAAGTAGCGATGAGCGGCAGCCTGAACGCCATACGCACCTGCTCCCAGGTTAATGGTATTCAGATAATCTTCCAAAATCTGATCTTTTGTAAGGCTTTTTTCCAGCTGCAGTGCCAGGTACTGCTCCTGGAATTTACGCTTGAATCGCTCCGCAAGGGAAGATTCGCTGACCCAGTCGGGAAATACATTGTTCTTTAAAAGCTGCTGGGTAATGGTACTGGCGCCTTCGGAAAAGTTCCCGCTGCTGACGCCTACAACAAACGCACGGATAATTCCGCGGACATCAATACCGTTATGTTCATAGAAACGTTCATCTTCTACTGCAACTACGGCGTGCTGCAGGTCAATGGGTATTTTATCAATAGTAACCGGAGTTCGGTTAGAATCCGATGCAGTCAGCTTCTGGATGGGATTTCCATCGGTATCATAAATGTAAGTTGCCGCCTGGGTAGGTGCTACGCTCATACCGGAAATATCAGGCGCATTTTTTATCAGTCCATTGATCAGACCAAACCCAATGCATGTCCCACCAACGATCAGGGCAACGAAACATATTAGCAATACTTTAACAAAAGTGAAGCCAATTTTTTTGCCCACCTTCGCAGAAGTCTGTTCTTTTTGTTTTTTGGAAATTTCTTTTTTTCCATAATTCATAGGCACGGCCTCCTTAATACTTGCAAACAGCGGAATTGGATCCATAGACTTACAGAAATTCCACTGGTCTATGTATTATAACAAATAAAGCAGATGAAATAAAGGGTGAAGTAACAAGTTCATTTTTTTTTAAGTACTTCATAAAATATATAGATTGTGAAAATGGGCTTCTTATCTTATAATGTACGCAAAGAGAAATTTGTATACATCCCCTTTTAGCTGAAATTTGTGAAAAAACGGACACAAATAAAAAAAGAGGGCGTTACATTAAGAAAAGGATGATCAGTTATGAAAAATCTGAAAATAGTCTATTTGGGCGGCGAGGGAGAAATCAGTGAAAAAAAGTCCCGGTTTATCGCCACGGTTCAGCCTGTCATCAATGAAGAAGAGGCATTGGAATTTATTGCGGAAATGAAAAAGAAATACTGGAATGCTTCACACAATTGTTTTGCATTCGTTCTAGGGGAAAATCAGGAAATACAAAGATGCAGCGATGATGGGGAACCCGGCGGAACTGCCGGCAAACCTATGCTGGATGTTTTGCTGGGAGAAGAAATCCACAATGCAGTTGTAGTTGTGACCAGATATTTTGGAGGCACGCTGTTAGGAACGGGAGGACTTGTACGGGCTTATTCAAAAGCGGTCCAGGAAGGACTGCGGGAAAGCATTGTCATTACGAAGCAGCATGGGTGGATTCTGGAGATTAAAACAGATTATAATGGTATCGGCAGGATACAGTATTTACTGGGGCAGAGAAAGATCGCTGTCCTGGATTCGGAATATACGGATATTGTAATAGTCAAAGCATTAGTTCCGGGTGATGAACTTCTGGATCTGAAAGGGGAAATTACCGAGGGAACAAACGGCAAAGCGAAATACTTAAGTGAAACAGAGGTTTATTTTGCATTTATTGATGGGAAACCTGAGATTTTTTCCTGAGAAAACGGCAGCTTGCAGGGGTCCCGGTAATTCAGCACTTGAATTATTTGATGATTGCTAGTAGAATAGTGGAAGAAAAGCTTTAAAAATCAGATTGAGGATATAATAATGAATAATATAAATCAGAAACCAATCGGCATATTTGACTCAGGAGTAGGAGGTTTGACCGTTGCCAGAGAGGTCATGCGCAACAGCCCTCAGGAGAGGATTGTCTATTTCGGCGATACTGCGCGGGTGCCTTATGGCAGTAAATCAAAAGATACCATTTTAAAATATTCCAGGCAGATCATACGTTTTCTGCAGACACAGGAAGTAAAGGCGATTGTGATTGCCTGCAATACGGCCAGTGCATTTGCTTTAGAAGAAGTGCAAAAAGAACTGGATATTCCAATTATCGGAGTAGTAAAGCCGGGAGCCATGGTGGCATGCGAGACAACCAGAAATGGAAAAATCGGGGTTATCGGAACCGAAGGTACGGTAAACAGTCATATGTATCTGGATTTTATCTGTGGACAGAATCCGGATATTCAGGTGATCGGAAAAGCCTGCCCGCTGTTTGTGCCTCTGGTAGAAGAGGGGCTGTTAAAAGATCCGGTAACCGTAGAGATAGCAAACCGCTATCTGTCAGAATTAAAAGAACAGGACATTGATACGCTGATCTTAGGCTGTACCCATTACCCGCTGATTCGGTCTACAATCGGAGCGATCATGGGAGATAAGGTAACACTTGTAAATCCTGCTTATGAAACAGCAAGGGGATTAAAAGAATTATTACAGAAAAAGGGAATCGCCAATACAGAAAGCTATGGGGAAGATGAGACACCTTACCAGTTTTTTGTAAGTGATGCGGCGGACAAATTCAAACAGTTTGCCAATTCTATTTTACCATATGATATTGAAACCACAAAACAAATCAATATAGAAGAATTTTAAGGTGAGTACGATGACGGGAGAAGTGTTAATAAGTATCAAAGGAATGCAGACACTGGAAACCAGCGGTGAAGATCCGGTGGAGGTTGTGACTGCCGCGAAGTATCTGCAGAAAGACGGAAAACATTATATCAGTTACGAAGAAGTTATGGAAGGCATGGATGGAAAGATCCAGAATCTGATTAAATTAAAAGAGGATGGTCTGGAAGTTACAAAACGGGGACTGACCAATGTACATATGGTGTTTGAGCAGAATAAAAAAAATATGACGTATTATGATACACCATTTGGAAATCTCCTGATTGGAATTTCAGCTACCAGTATCCATGTGGATACGTCGGATGACAATATTGATGTGAAAGTGGACTATGCCCTGGAAGTTAATTATGAACATCTGGCTGACTGCTGTATTAATATGAATATTAAATCCATGGACAACAAGAGCTTTCAGTTAATGGGAAACTAAGAATGTAATATATGAATAAAGAACCGGTCAGAATGAAATAATATATTCTGACCGGTTCTTAATATGTAGATGCTTATTTTTTCTTTTTATCTTTGTCCTTGGTTTTGTTTCCTGTAATTTTGCTTTTCGCCTTCTGGAACCAGTTTTGCTTTTTCTGTGGAACTTCCAAAGGACCGCGAACACCTTTGACTTCGGTAATGTAGATACCGCTTACTACGGCTTTAACTTCTTTCTTAATCGGAACTACATCGTAGATTTTAGCATCACATACAAGAGTCATGATCTTAGGGCCGACTTTCGCTTTTACGATCGGAAGCTTTGAACCACGCATAAGTCGCGGGGTCTGGTCAATTACCATCTGCGGAAGGCCGGACTCTTTTATTTTTAGCCGCTTTTTATCGATTATCAGCATGGATACCGTTTGCTTGGCTGCCTCCATCTGTTCTTGTTGAATGGCTTGTTTTTTCTGTGCTTTTCGTCCAAAGAAGTACAGGACGCCCAATAATACGACCAGAACTGCTAAAATAATCAGCAGAACAGTTAAAAAAGTTGACATAGGTTACCCTCCTGAATAAAGTAGAATCGGTAGAATCAAATATTTTTCACACCTTGTTACATTCTACCATTCTTTCCTTAAAAGTGCAATATTTCTTTATTTTTTCTTAAAAAACTATTTTGAGGTAGATTTTAGTGCGGAATATGCTATAATATAACAGATGCAGTCCGCATAAAATATGAGGACTGGTAGATTTAACAATACATTGAGGGAGGAAGAGAATGGAGACAAACGGAAAAGATAATCGGGCAGAAGCCAGAAAAGCAAAACGCAAAAAACAAGTGCTGATGGGGAAAATCATTATTGCAGTATTAGTTTTGGTTATTGCGGCGCTTTGTTTCTTTTTAATAAAGGGTGTACTTGACAAAAAAAATAATACGAACGGAACTTCATCATCGGGTAATAAGCAGACGGAAAGTCAGTCTGGAGCAAGTGAAAAGCAGGAATCAGAGACACAAAAAGTAACCGAAGCACCGCAGGAAGACCTGGTAGCAAAAGCGGACAGGCTTGCAGCAATGTATGACTATGATGCAGCGATCGAGCTTCTTAAGAGTTCAGCAGGTTATGCCAATGATACAGCCATGCAGTCTAAAGTATCCGGATACGAAGCAACCAAGGCAACCTGTGTGGAATATCCCCTGGAAGAGGTAACTCACGTATTTTACCATTCACTGGTTAAAGATACGAAGCGGGCTTTCGGACCTGGTGACCACACTTCAGGCGGAATCAACCAGGTTATGACAACAATTGAAGAGTTTAACAAAATTACACAGTCTATGTATGAAAAAGGCTATGTAATGGTAAAGCTTTCCGATATGGCTACGTTTGATGAAAACGGCAACCTCGTAAAAGGCAAGATTATGCTGCCGCCGGATAAAAAGCCATTTGTCCTTTCACAGGATGATGTGAGCTACTATCATTACCAGGAAGGCTATGGTATGGCTGATAAACTGGTTGTGGATGAAAATGGGGAAGTGAAAACTTCTTATACGGAAGACGATGGTTCGGTGACGATTGGTAACGATGACATGGTACCGTTAATTGATGAATTTGTTAAAGAGCATCCGGATTTTTCCTATCGCGGAGCAAAAGGAACACTGGCAATGACCGGATATAACGGTGTGTTTGGATATCGTACGGATATCGTGTACAAGACCAGAGATCCGGAAAGTTTAGATACAGATCAGAAAGTTTGGCTGGACAAACACCCTGATTTCAATTATGATCAGGATGTGGCAGATGCAACGAAAGTAGCGGATGCAATGAAAGCCAATGGCTGGACATTTGCAAGTCATACCTGGGGGCATCAGCCGGTAGGTACGATTAGTCTGGACAAGCTTAAAGTAGATACGCAGAAATGGCTGGACACTGTAGAACCGATTTTAGGACCTACAAACATTATTATCTTTGCCTTCGGCCAGGATATTGGTCCGGTAGAGGGATATACAGCCGAGAATACAGACGGCAAATTTGAGTATTTGAAGAGTGTTGGATTTGATATCTATTGTAATGTAGATTCATCCCAGTACTGGGTACAGTTTGGTGATAACTTCATGCGTCAGGGCAGAAGAAACCTGGATGGATACAGAATGTATTATAATCCGGAACTGGTAAGTGATTTATTTGATGCGAATTCCGTATTTGATAAGTCCAGACCTACACCTGTCCCGCAAATGTAGTTGTTTATATTAGCAAAGAAATGAAAGAGCCGGAAGTAAAGCGGCGTAAAATCAGAGAGGATATTTATTTTATGAAGAAAAAAATTGTAGTTGTATTATTATTAAGCCTGAGTGTTTTGGCAGCAGGCTGCTCTAGCGATAAGAAGACAGCAGATACGTCAACACAGGCTGCAACAGAGGCAGCATCCGCTACATCAGAAGCCGGAAGTGAGAAGGCATCTGAGACGAAAGAAGGTACAGAAAAGACCTCTGAGAATGCAACAGAAGCAACTTCTGAGACCCAGAAACAGACAGAGCGTGCGAAATATGAAGCTCTGGATTATGTAACACTGGGAGAGTATAAAGGCCTGGAAGTTACACTGGAGACAGAAGAAGTGACCGATGAAGAAATCAATGAGCAGATCAAAAGTACTGTTACACAGCAGAATAAGATGGAAGAAGTAAAAGACGGAACAGTTCAGGATGGCGATATTGTAAATATTGATTTTGAAGGTAAAGTTGACGGAGAAGCAGTAGAGGGAGCAACGGATAAAGGATATGAATTAACCATTGGTTCCAATGCTTTTATCGAAGGATTTGAAGAAGGATTAATCGGAGTTAAATCAGGAGAAAACAAAGATCTGAACCTGAAATTCCCGGATAGCTATCAAAAAGAAGAATTACAGGGTAAAGACGTTGTATTTAGTGTTACCGTTAATTCCATCAAGAGATTACCTGAAATAACAGATGAACTGGTAAAGCAGATTTCAGATGCTAAGACAGTAGATGAATACAAAGAGCAGGTGAAAGCAACCCTGATGCAGCAGAAGGCACAGAGTCAGAGAACAGCAGAAATAAATGACCTGATCTCTAAGGTTTACAGCAATTCCAAGATTAATGATTATCCGAAGGAATTAGTAGACCAGAATGTTCAGAGTATGAAGACATACTATGAATCCTACGCAAAACAGTCAGATCAGTCCTTAGAAGAGTTTCTTCAGGCTAATATGCAGATGTCCGAAGATGATTTCATGAAAAAGGCAGAAGAAACAGTAAAGCAGGGATTGGTTCAGGAAATGTTATTAAAAGCAATTGCTGAAAAAGAAAAAATCACGATCTCTGATCAGGAATACAAAGATGGACTTACAAAATACAGCAAAGATTATGGTTTTGAAAGCGAAGATGAATTCCTGAAACAGTATGGAAAAGATATCATTGAATTAAGCCTGATCCAGGATAAAGTAGTTGAATTTCTGTTAGAAAATGCAAAAGTAACAAATGAAGAAGCAAGGGTAACCGAAGCTGCTACAGAAAAAACTACAGAGAAAGAAACTGGAAAAGAAGGATCAACGGAAGAAACCACGGAAGCAGGTTCAGATAAAACAACAGAAAAGACTTCTGACAAAGCAACAGAGAAGACAACCGAAAAAACAACAGAAAAATCAGAGTAGTCTGATTCCTGATAAAAATAAGCAGTCCCGAATAACGGGCTGCTTATTTTTATTGCGGAGAACATTAAAAAGTTGTTGTACTGATTAACGGCGGTGTTTCATCCGGTATTCTTTTGGGGAACAGCCATAGCCTTCTTTGAATTTCTTATAAAAAAAGCTGACATTTTCGTAACCTACCTGATTAGCGATGACACTTACCGGAGTATTCGTATTCGCAAGTAGTTTCTCGGAACTTTTAAAACGCTGCATCTGCACCAGTTCTTTGTAGGAGTACCCGGTATTTTGCTTGAGCAGGGTAGTCAGATAATTGGCATTTAAATTAAAAAAGGCAGCAGTAGATTCCAGGGTACAGGTTCTGAAGTTTCCTTCTATGTATCGAAGTATGGGGATCACAGTCCCTTTCAGTCCTTTTCGTTCACATTTACCAAGATCGTTTTCATATACGTTGATCAATTCTGAAAGGATGAGATTGAAAAGACTCTTGAGCATATCGGTAGAATTCAGTGACGGGTCATAGCATTCACAAAGAAATTCCCGGAAAAATATAGGAATGCGCCTGCTGTTTTGGGATTGAAATATAATATAGTGTATATCACTTGTATTTTCAACGATTGTATTAATGAAAAATTGAGAAAGAATGCTTCCTTTTGCAAGTCTGCTGAAAAAATTCATATTCAGATAATTTTTGTCGATAAGGAGGCTGATCATGATATCATTTTCACCGATCTTCCCCACGGAATGAGGGGTGTCTGAGTCTATGAAGATCACCTGATTTTCTTCTAAAATATGTGTTTCTTCGTTTATGATCTGGGCACAGGATCCGGAATACATATAATTAATTTCCACCCATTTATGTATGTGCAGGGGACAGGCCTGAAACCTGGAATGCTTACGCACAAAAAGACTGTTGGGAATAGCACAGATGTCATTTTCGCGGCTTCGGTTAATAAATATTTTATATATAGTTTTACCGTTCCGGATTTCCGTTGGGAAATGTGACCAGAAATGGCTTCGGATTCCCTGACGGTACTCTTGTTCTTTTTTTGTTAAATTTCGAAGATTAGCATCTAATGATGATAAATTCATTGTTCACTCCTGATTTCTCTTTGTAGGTTTTCTAAGAATAATAATTGCTAATTTAATTATAAGTGTCCGTATACGGACTGTCAATGACAAAAAACTGAAGTTTGGACAGTAAAGGAATGAATTTTTGGTAAAATGTATGGGTGTTTTGCTTACTTTATAAGTTACCCCTATAGTTACCCAAAACTACCTATACAGATTTCTGAAATCGTTGTATAATTGAATATAATTTTTAAATGAAGGAGATATGGAGTACACCAATGCGTAAACTAATAAAATATCTGAAGGGCTATGAAAAGGAAAGTATTATAGGGCCACTATTTAAGCTTCTGGAAGCGTGCTTTGAACTTCTGGTACCGCTGGTAATGGCGAGGATTATTGACATTGGAATTAAGAATGCAGACCTTCCATACATATTAAAAATGGGAGCGGTTCTGATTGGCTTTGGCATTTTGGGACTGACCTGTTCCCTGACAGCCCAGTATTTTGCGGCAAAAGCAGCTACAGGGTTTGGTACGGAGCTTCGAAAGGATTTGTTTGCCCATATTAATGGTTTGTCTTATACCGAACTGGATACCATAGGAACATCTACACTGGTAACCAGAATCACCAGTGACATCAATCAGGCACAGGCAGGTGTAAACCTGGTATTGCGGCTTTTTCTAAGATCCCCGTTTATTGTTCTGGGGGCTGTTATCATGGCATTTACCATCAATGTGAAATTGGCGTGGATATTTGTTGTTCTGGTACCTGTTTTGTCAGCTGTAATCTATGGAATTATGATGATCAGCATTCCCATTTACAAAAAGGTTCAGAACAAGCTGGATAAAGTACTGCTGATTACCCGTGAAAATCTTACCGGTGCGAGAGTTATCCGGGCATTCTCCAGACAGCAGGAAGAGATGGAAGACTTTGACCGGGAAAGCAGGCAGTTGATGGGAATTCAGCTGCGGGTAGGAAGAATTTCGGCGCTGTTAAATCCAATTACTTATGTAATCGTAAATGCTGCAATTATTATTGTGCTCTGGTTTGGCGGAAAAACTGTTTACAACGGGATCATTACCCAGGGAGAACTCATAGCACTGATTAATTATATGTCACAGATTCTACTGGCGCTTGTGGCGCTGGCTAGTCTCATTATTTCATTTACGAAAGCTTCTGCATCTGCAATCAGAATCAATGATGTATTTGAACAGAGATCTGATATGCAAGAAGGTGACCAGCCGGTTCAGCCAGAAAAAGGCGCTCCCAAAGTTTCCTTTGATAAAGTGTGTTTTGCCTATAAAGGAAATAAGGATTCTCTGACAAACCTGTCTTTTGAAGCAGCAAGTGGACAAACCATTGGAATCATCGGAGGTACAGGCTCCGGAAAAAGTACCCTGGTTAATCTGATTCCCCGTTTCTATGATGTAAGAGAAGGGGCAGTCAGGATGGATGGCATAAATGTTAAGGATTATCCTTTTGGGCAGCTTCGCAGAAAAGTAGGCGTAGTTCCGCAAAATGCAGTTTTATTTGCAGGGTCGATCCGTGAAAATATGAAATGGGGCAAAAAAGAAGCAACTGATGAAGAAATTTATCGTGCACTTGAGATTGCCCAGGCCAGGGAATTTATTGACGGAAAGCCGGAAGGCTTGGATACAAAGATTATGCAGGGCGGCAAGAATTTATCCGGAGGACAGCGCCAGAGGCTTACCATTGCCAGAGCGCTGGTTGGACAGCCGGAAGTGCTGATTTTGGACGACAGTGCATCGGCGCTGGATTTTGCAACTGATGCAAAGCTAAGAAGGGCGATTACTGAAAAAACAAAGGGAATGACCGTTTTTATCGTATCGCAGAGAGCTACGACAATACGGAATGCAGATCAGATTATCGTATTGGATGATGGCGGACTGGCTGGAATCGGCACGCATCAGGAATTGTTTGAAACGTGTGAAGTTTATAAAGAAATCTGTTTGTCACAGCTTTCGGAAAAGGAGCTGCGTGGATAATGAAAAAGCAGGGAAATAACAGAGAAACAGAAAAAAGAATATTGAGATTAATTAAACCTTACGGACACCTTCTCATTATGTCCTTGATCTTTGCGGTGGTCAGTGTAGTATTGACGCTTTATGCACCGGTAATTACAGGGCAGGGAATCGATCTTACTATTGATAAAGGACAGGTTGATTTTGCTGCTTTAATGCCTTTGCTGGTGAGGTTTGGGATCGTTGTGGGAATCACAGCACTTGCCCAGTGGCTGATGAATCTGTGCAACAATAAAATAACTTATCATGTAGTAAAAGATATCCGAACAGAGGCATTTGAGCATTTGGAAATTTTACCTCTTCGATATATAGACAGCAATCAGTATGGTGAAGTGATTAGTAAGGTCATTACCGATGTGGATCAGTTTTCGGATGGCTTACTATTAGGATTTTCACAGTTATTTACAGGAGTCATAACGATCCTGGGTACGCTTTTATTTATGCTGAGTGTTAACTTTAAAATAACCCTGGTGGTCGTCCTGATTACGCCGCTGTCTTTATTTGTGGCAAGCTTTATCGCCAGAAGGACATTTTCTATGTTTAAACTGCAGTCGGAAACCCGAGGTGAGATGACTTCGCTGGTAGAAGAAATGGTTGGAAACCAAAAGATTGTGAAGGCATTTTCCCATGAAGAAGAGGCAGAAGAGAAGTTCCGGGTTATTAATGAAGATCTCAGGAAATGCAGTCTGAGAGCAATCTTCTTTTCTTCCATTACAAATCCGGCAACCAGATTTGTAAACGGTTTGGTTTATGCAGGCGTCGGCATTGTAGGTGCTATTTCTGCTATTCGGGGAGTGATCAGCGTAGGGCAGCTGTCTTGTTTCTTAAGCTATGCCAATCAGTATACAAAGCCATTTAATGAAATTTCAGGAGTGGTAACGGAATTACAAAACGCATTGGCGTCAGCTACCAGGGTTTTTGCACTGATCGATGAAGAGCCTCAGACTCCCGATACTTCGGATGCTTTAGAACTAAAGCCGGAGATGGTGAATGGAAATGTGAAATTGAAAAATGTTCAATTTTCTTATAACCCGGAAGTATCCCTGATACAAGGATTGAACCTGGATGTCAAATCCGGACAGCGTATAGCAATTGTTGGGCCTACCGGATGCGGCAAGACAACGATTATTAATCTTTTAATGAGATTTTACGATGTAGACAGTGGGGAGATCTCGGTAAGCGGCCATCCGGTCAGAACGCTGACGAGAGACAGTCTGAGAACAAATTATGGAATGGTTTTACAGGAAACCTGGTTAAAATCTGGCACGATTGCAGACAATATAGCATATGGGAAACCGGACGCATCCAGGGAGGAAATAATGGAAGCGGCAAAATCAGCGCATGCCCATAGTTTTATCAAGAGAATGCCGGATGGTTATGATACGGTCATATCAGAAGCCGGAGGAAATCTGTCCCAGGGACAGAAACAGCTGCTCTGCATTGCCAGAGTGATGCTCTGTCTTCCCCCGATGCTCATACTGGATGAAGCAACGTCTTCTATTGATACCAGGACGGAGATCAAGATACAGAAAGCATTTGAAAAAATGATGCAGGGAAGAACCAGCTTTATTGTAGCGCACCGTCTATCTACTATTAGAGAGGCAGATATTATACTGGTAATGAAGGATGGGGCAATTATAGAACAGGGAAATCATGAGTCGCTGCTGGGAAATAATGGATTTTATGCGGACTTGTATAACAGCCAGTTTCAGCAGAATGCTTAGAGCGTGTCTTGAAATTGTTTTCTGGCAGCTGCAGGCAGCAATATGCAGAAGCTACAGAATCGGATGTAGCTTCCGGTAAGTTGGGAGGTGCGTTATATGGAATCAAATGCGAAAGCGGATATGGGCCAGGCATTAAAACAGCTTGCGAGGAAAAAGCCTTTTGATAAGATATCCGTATCGGATATTACCGCAGTGAGCGGCTATAACAGACAGACTTTCTACTATCATTTTCAGGATAAGTACGAACTTCTGAACTGGGTATACTATCAGGATATTTTTGCAGACCTGGTAAAAGGAATTGACTTTGATAACTGGGACGGACATTTGTGTAAGATGCTGATCAGGATAAGAGCGGAAAGTTATTTCTA
The DNA here is from genome assembly GCF_001029355.1 of Robinsoniella sp. RHS. NCBI lineage: Bacteria > Bacillati > Bacillota > Clostridia > Lachnospirales > Lachnospiraceae > Robinsoniella > Robinsoniella sp. RHS. Next base: position 8,410 of record NZ_JNGB01000037.1, on the reverse strand, counting down.
CCAAAATACCATCCGTTATGCACAGGATAACTTTCAGGAACATCTATTTCACGTAACAACAGAACTTTTCGGGGAAGCAATCGAAGCACTTGATACGAAACAGAGACTTTCCAAAGCGGATAAGAAATTCTATGCGGGATTTTTTGCCCACGGAGCCTGCGGGTCTGTGATTGACTGGATGAAACGTGGCATGAAAGAAGAACCGGAAGTATTTGTGAAGTTTATGAAGGGGCTTGTTCTGAGCAGTGAAAAAGCTGCTTATGATAGATACAGCAGTAATTAAATCGTTTTAAATTCCGTTACTGACCATAACCGGAGATTTAGACAGGCAGTTCAAAGTGTCTAGTTACATTTTGAATTGCCTGTTTTATAATTTAGCCATAAGGGAACAATAAAAGAAAAAGAGAAAACAAAGTAAATTCAAACTGGCAAAACAAAGAAATGAGGTAATGATTATGGCTAAGAAAACATGGAAAAAATTAGTGAAAACAGGCGTTATCATAGGAGGTGCAGCAGTAGCAGCAACCGCTTATAAGAAATCCAGAGATCAAAAAGAAGAGAACAAACAGCAGGAAGACTATGAATATGATTTTAATGAAGAAATAGACCATGGTGATAAACAGATTCACTTTGTAGGCGGCGGGCTGGCTTCTATGGCAGGGGCAGCTTATGCAATCAGAGACGGACATTTTAAGGGTGAGAACATCCATATCTACGAAGGAATGCACATTCTTGGAGGCAGTAACGACGGAATCGGTACACCGGCAGGAGGATTTGTATGCCGTGGCGGACGTATGTTAAATGAAGAAACTTATGAAAATTTCTGGGAATTATTTAAAAGTATTCCATCTCTGGAGTATCCGGGGAAGAGTGTAACCGAAGAGATTTTAAGCTTTGACCATGCGCATCCGACCCATGCTAAGGCACGTCTTATCGATAAAGACGGTGTAATTCAGGATGTTAAGAGTATGGGATTTAACAATGACGACCGTATGACTCTTGGAAAATTAATGATCACTCCGGAAAGTGAACTGGATGACATGACCATTCTGGAGTGGTTCAAAGACACGCCGCATTTCTTCGAAACGAATTTCTGGTATATGTGGCAGACGACATTTGCATTCCAGAAATGGTCCAGCTTATTTGAATTCAAACGCTATATGGAAAGAATGATTTTTGAATTCCCAAGAATTGAGACATTGGAAGGTGTGACCAGGACTCAGTTTAACCAGTATGATTCTGTTATCCTGCCGATTCGCTCCTATCTGGAAGCACATGGTGTGGATTTTGTAACCAATGCAACCGTAACGGATATTGATTTTGCAGAAGGGTATTCTATCACGGCTACTGCAATGCACATTTTGAAAGACGGAGAGGAAAGTATCGTAACCTTAAAAGAAGGCGATCTGTGTATTATGACAAACGGTTGTATGACGGATTGTGCAACACTTGGTGATTTCAATACTCCGGCAGAATATAAACCGGAGAATCCGATTTCCGGTGAACTGTGGAAGAAAGTGGCTGCAAAAAAGGATGGTCTTGGAAATCCGGCACCATTCTTCACAAAACCGGAAGAGACTAACTGGGAAAGCTTTACGGTTACCTGTAAAGGCAATAAGCTGTTAAAGATGATTGAAAAATTCTCAACCAATATACCCGGAAGCGGTGCGCTGATGACCTTTAAGGATTCCAACTGGTTAATGAGTATTGTCGTAGCAGCACAACCTCATTTCAAAAACCAGCCGGCCGACCAGACTATTTTCTGGGGATACGGACTGTATACGGATAAAGTTGGGGATTATGTACCAAAGGCAATGAGAGATTGTACAGGCGAAGAGTTATTGACCGAGCTGCTTCATCATCTGCATTTTGAAGATAAGATTGATGAGATTATGGAAGACGTTATAAATGTAATCCCATGTATGATGCCATATATTGATTCACAGTTCGAACCAAGAAAAATGACAGACAGACCAAAAGTAGTGCCTGGCAATTCCACTAATTTTGCTATGATCAGTCAGTTCGTTGAAATTCCGGAAGATATGGTATTTACAGAGGAATATTCGGTGAGGGCTGCAAGAACTGCAATCTATAAACTGCTGCGGATCAATAAGAAAATCTGTCCGGTTACACAGTATAAGAAGAACCCTAAGGTGTTGGCTGTGGCATTGAAGACGGCTTATAGATAAACTTTTGCTTTTGGGTTTTGTTGAGTAAGGGACGCTTAATGGAAATGCAGGGAGCGATGGCAATATTTGCAGTAAACCTCAAACGAATCATGAAAGTGATGGGGGAAAAATAAAGGAATCCCTGGGTCAGAATAAGGAATCATCCATAGAAAATACACACAAATCCACCAGAAAAATTTAAGGCTGGTGGATTTTGTGTTTTATTAATCAGGAAGGATTTAAAAACCTATGTTTCCCACTCCCATCTTTCCGTACATTACCCAACATAAAGAGTCCCCTTTTCGCATCTCCCCTCTCAAAAAGTAAATTTGCACCCGCATAAATACTCATTTTTTGTCGTTTCTTCCAGTTGAAAATCCATATGAGTATGTTATACTAAAAAGGTATGAATAAATCTCAGGAGATAAAGTGTGAAAGAAAAGCGCTTTCAAACTACTTATTAAGACAGTATCACAGGCAGGCCTGCGATATGCAGGAGGTATAACTATGAAGTTACTTTTAGCTGCAATCAATGCGAAATACATTCACTCTAATCTGGCTGTTTACAGTCTGCGGGCTTTTGCAAGGGAGTTTGAGGAGCATATTGAAATTGCAGAATATACAATAAATCATTATACGGACGATATTCTTCAGGATATTTATAAGAAAAAACCGGATGTTATCGCTTTTTCCTGCTATATCTGGAATCTGGAATATGTGAAGATTTTAATGGAAGACCTGGCAAAAATTCTGCCGGATACCAGGATTTGGGCAGGGGGGCCGGAAGTTTCTTTTGATGCGGTAACGTTTCTGGAAGCATATCCCCAGGTGAGCGGTGTTATGATTGGGGAAGGGGAGCAGACCTTTTACGACTTGACAGCGTATTATGTGCGGGGCGGTGAGCTTGAGCAGATTAAGGGGATTGCATACCGTAATAAGCAGAATAAGATTATTCAAAATCCGTCCAACCCGATTCTGGATATGGATACTTTGCCGTTTATGTACGGTGACATGAAGGATTTTGCCAATAAGATCGTTTACTATGAAAGCAGCAGAGGCTGCCCTTTTTCCTGCAGCTACTGTCTTTCTTCCATAGATAAGAAGCTGCGGTTTCGAAGCCTTTCCCTGATAGAGAAGGAACTGCAGTTTTTTCTGGATCATAAGGTACCCCAGGTTAAATTTGTGGATCGTACTTTTAACTGCAACCACAGACATGCCCAGGGTATATGGAATTATATCCGGGAGCACGACAATGGAATTACAAATTTTCATTTTGAAATCGCAGCAGATTTATTAAATGAAGAAGAGCTGCAGCTGCTTGGAACTCTGCGCCCTGGCCTGGTACAGCTGGAGATCGGCGTACAGTCTACGAATATGGAAACGATACAGGAAATCGACCGTGTCATGGATTTTGAAGCTTTAAAGCAAATCGTGGGGAGAATCCGCAGGGGGAAAAATATTCATCAGCATCTGGATCTGATAGCCGGGCTGCCCTATGAAAATTATGATAGTTTTGTTCGGTCTTTTAATGATGTCTACGCACTGAAACCGGATCAGTTCCAGCTTGGATTTTTGAAGGTATTAAAGGGATCGAAAATGCATCTGAATGCCGAACAGTATGGTATCTCTTATAAGACACGCCCTCAGTATGAAGTGCTGAGTACAAGATGGCTTTCTTACGAAGAAGTACTAAAGCTGAAGGCAGTGGAAGAGATGGTAGAGGTCTATTATAACAGCCTTCAGTTTGCGAACACGGTTCAATTTCTGGAAAGGGCGTTTGGCTCCGCCTATGAAATGTTTGAGCAGCTGGCATTATTTTATGACCGAAACGGACTGGGAGGACAGAAACATTCCCGCATGGCTAGGATTGAGCATCTAAGAAATTTTGCCAGAGAACAGGATGAAAAAAATGCCGGGCTATATGATGAATTGCTTTTGCTTGATCTGTATCTGCGGGAAAACAGTAAGAGCAGACCTTCCTGGGCAGATGATCCGGGAGACTATAAAGAGCGTATTTACGAATTTTATAAAAAGGAAGCAGAGAATCCCTCTTATTTAAAGGGATATGATGGATATAATTATAAGCAGTTATCGAAGATGACACATTTTGAAGTGTTTCATTATCATGTGCTGGATCAGTTGCAGGAGGGGTGCTTTGGGGTGGTATTTGATTACCGCAGCAGAAATCCATTGAGTGATGACGCATCTGTTTCTGTAATTGATTTTTGAACCAATAAGATGAAATGCTGTATCAGATAGGAGTAAGTTTGAAAGAAAAGCGCTTTCAAACTACTTATTAAGGCAGTATCGCAGGCAGGCCTGCGATATGCAGGAGGTATAACAATGACAAAAAGGACAAAAGCCATCCTGGATAAACTGGATGAAGTATACACAAGAGAGTATAAATGTTATCTGGACCATGAAACACCGTGGCAGCTGTTGATTGCAACCATGCTCAGTGCCCAGTGTACGGATGCCAGAGTTAATATAGTGACTAAAGAATTATTTAAAAAATATGATACCGTGGAAAAGTTCGCCAATGCGGACTTAAAAGAATTAGAGCAGGATATTAAGCCAACCGGTTTTTACCATAACAAAGCGAAAAATATCATATCCTGTACCAATACGCTGATGGAAAAATACAATGGAGAGGTGCCGGATTCTCTGGAAGACCTGACAGCTCTGGCTGGAGTTGGAAGGAAAACGGCAAACGTAATCAGGGGAAATATCTTTAACCAGCCTAGTATTGTAGTGGATACCCATGTAAAGCGTATATCCAAAAGGCTGGGGCTTACAAAGGAAGATGACCCGGAAAAGGTAGAATTTGAGCTGATGAAAGTCCTCCCCAAGGATCACTGGATACTTTATAATATACAGATTATTACATTTGGAAGGCAGATCTGTTTTGCAAGAGGCCCAAAATGTGAAGAGTGTTTTCTGACGGATTATTGTCTGGAATACAAAGAAAAGAACAAAAAGAAAAAAATAAAGAAGTAATATACAGCATACCGGAGTGTGCGTGAAAATGCTCCGGTATGCAGGAGTATAAGTTGAAAGAAAATTGAAATCATAGAAAGGAAGCCACGATCTTTCAACCTGTTTTATTGTGGCAGTATTGCAGGCAAGACTGCAATATGCAATGGGACTAAAGATGAGTGAAAATTATGTTGCGCTGGATCTGGAAACTACCGGATTAAATCCTAACCGGGACAGAATATTGGAAATCGGCGCTGTGAAGGTAATAGGTGGGGAAGTTACGGATACATATGAAACGTTTGTGGATTGTCAGATGCGTATTCCGGAGAAAATAACAGCATTAACGGGAATTGATGATTCTATGATGAAAGGCGCAGAGTGTACGGAGACAGCAGTAAGGACTCTGGTGGACTTTTGTGAGGGATTGCCGCTGCTGGGGCACAATGTGATATTTGATTACCGTTTCATCAAACGTCAGGCGGTTAATTATAAATTGTCATTTGAGAAAAAAGGAATTGATACCCTGAAGATTGCAAGGCAGTGTCTGGACGATGTACCGAGCAAAAGCCTCACTTCTCTGTGCTGCCACTTTGGGATTGGGCAGGAGCGGCATCACCGTGCTTTGGATGATGCGATTTCATCAAGTGAGCTGTATAAGCTGCTGGCAGGTGAGTATGCCAGGGCGATTCCCAGGGCATTTGTGCCTCAGGAACTGATATTTCAGGTAAAAAAACAGAATCCGATTACAAATTCTCAAAAAGTTTACTTGATAGATTTGGTAAAATATCATAAAATAGAACTGGACGTCACAATCGAGAGCATGACCAGAAATGACGCCTCTAGATTGATAGATAAAATAATACTAGAATATGGAAGGATTAAGAGGTGATTTCCTATGATGAATTTTCACAATAATAAGACAAAGCGTATTATTGCAGCAGCTATTATTGTAGTCATTGTGTTGGCTATGGTGGTACCTATGGTTTTGGAATTATTTATTTAAGAAGGGGAAATGAAGATGAATAAGTGGAATAAGGTGGTTTTGCCGGCTGTAGTTCTGACAGCGGTATTGGCAGCCGGGGGTAGTATCCTGTCCGCCAATGCGGAACAGTCCGACGGAACGATTAACAAAGGCGTGTATATTGGTGATGTTGACGTATCCGGAATGACAAAGGATCAGGCAGAAGAAGCAGTAAAAGGAGAAGTTGCAAAAATGGAATCGGCTTCTATTACGCTTCAGGTAGGCACAGATACGGCAACGGCAACAGCAGGGGAGCTGGGAGCTAAATGGGCGAATACAGATGTGGTGGAACAGGCATTAGAACTGGGAAAAGCCGGTAATCTGATTAAGCGTTATAAAGAAAATAAAGATTTGCAGCATGAGCCTGCAAAATTTGAACTGGAATATACTGCGGATGCTTCTACTGCCCGCAATTATGTAGAGACAAAATGCAAAGTATTTGAAAAAGAAGCGCAGGAGGGCAGCCTTACCAGAGAAAATGGCGAGTTTGAGGTTGTACCCGGTGTCATCGGACAGAAAATCAACGTTGAAGATTCGGTATATGCAATTACCAATTATATGAACAGTGATTTTAAGGGAGAATCGGGAACGGTTACACTTTCCGTGAATCAGGATAAGCCTAAATTTTCAGATGAAGAATTGTCAAAGGTAGAAGATGTTCTGGGAACTTATACTACATACTATGGTTCTACCACAGGAAGAAACCAGAATGTAGAAAGAGGAGCGGAACTGCTGAACGGACATTTGCTTTATCCGGGAGAAAGCTTCTCTGTTACAGATGCAGTGGTACCGTTTAATGCTGAAAATGGATATGAGATGGCACCTTCTTATGAGAGCGGCAGAGTAGTAGACAGCTATGGCGGAGGTATCTGCCAGGTTTCCACTACGTTATACAATGCATTGCTGCTGGCGGAGTTGGATGTAACGGAAAGATCGAATCACACAATGATTGTTACTTATGTAGAACCGTCCATGGATGCAGCTATTGCAGAAGGATTGATGGATCTTGTATTTGTAAACAATACGGATGCACCGATCTATCTGGCAGGATCGGCATATGGCGGCGAACTTACTTTTACGATTTACGGTCATGAGACAAGACCTGCTGACCGGGTGCTGGAATATGTAAGTGAGACAGTGAAAACTTTTAGTGCAGAAGGAGTTGCACTGTATGCCAATCCAAATCAGAATGTCGGATACCTGCAGCAGACCCAGAGTGCACTTACCGGTAAGGAAGCAAAACTTTGGAAGTATGTTACGGAAAACGGAGAAACTACCAAGACACAGGTAAACTCCAGTTACTATCAGGCAGCCCCGTTAGGTTATGAAGTTGGTACAGCTACGGCGGACCCGAATCAGGCAGCAGCGATCAGCAATGCGATTGCCGCAAATGATTTAAATGCGGTTCAGGCAGCGATCAGCGGCGCGGCGTCCACGCCTCAGACACAGCCGGCCAGTGAGCCCCAGACACCATCTACGGATCCGAATCAGACACCTACAACGGATGCACCTCAGACAGAGCCAAACCAGACGCCTTCCGACCCGCAGACACCTCCGGATCCGAATCAGCCGCCTGTAACGGAGGCGCCCCAGCCGGATGCAAATGGACAGCCGCCGATTGAGGCACCAACAGATCCAAATACGGCGAATGGAGCAGCACAGTAAAGACGAGAAGATCAATGATGGGAAGATCAATTACGGGAAGATAAAAGCAGCTTGACAGCAGGCGTAATAAGATAAAAGCAGAAGAAAAGAAATCATATGAAGAAATAATCGGCAGCTACATATTTGTGGCTGCCGATTTTGCCGGTTTATGCCGGAATGATTACGCTATGACCAGAAATGATATACCGGTGATGACTGTGGGACTATATGGCGGCTAACAGTTGCAATTGCACTTAAGTTGTATTAAAATCCTGTCTTTGACAGTTGAATACGTAAAGAACGGCTGTATCCCCTTGTTTTATGAGGGATGCAGCCGTTTTACTGCGTGTCACAGACTATAGTAATTTATTCTCTGCCCTTGCTTTTTTTCTGGATAGTTTTCATCTGACTTTTTGTGATGAATTGATAATCCGTGCGGAAATTACAGGCATTATGAAGGTCATCCGTGATCTTTTGACGCTTGTACAGGGGCATAAATCCCTGCTCTTGGATTTCAGCAAAGTTCATTGCTTTTAATGTTTCTAAAATTGTTTCGCAAGTGTACTTATTATCCATTTTCCTCTCAAGTAAGCGATAAAAG
>NZ_JNGB01000243.1:0-1312 GCF_001029355.1 Robinsoniella sp. RHS | reverse complement strand
GATACTCGGGTACTATTAAAGCAATCGAAAGCCAGAGTAAAGTTTAATAAATCGAAGAAGAAAAAGTCCTATTATACTAAAGGAGTGATTTATATTGCTGAGAATGCAACACCGTCAACTATAGCCCATGAATTATTTCATGAGATCGATCATACTTACGGACTTACGCAGAATGGTGCATTGACATTACAAATCCAAAACGACTATAAAAGATTATTACAATTATCGTCTAATTATGGTAAATCGATAGAAGATATGTTATATTTAAAATATCCGGAGGTATTTGAAAATGGACGTAGAGGAATAAAATTACAGGAAGAATTTAGGGGTATTTCGGATATTTTAAATGGCATGTCAAGGGGGAAGATTAGACTGGGGTATAGGCATCAAGACGATTATTGGTTGAAACCTCTGAAATTAGAAAAAGAGACTTGGGCACAATATGGAAGGATGATTTATCAAAGTGATGAGAGAGTATTAGAATTTATGGAGATTCTTTTTCCAGAAACAACAACAGAGGTATATCGAATGTTGAAGGAGATGATAAAATAATGTGGTATGGTAATATGACACCGGAATTAGAAAAGCTTTATGATGAATATTATAATGTTTTTGGTGGTGACCCAGATGAGTATGACGAGTTGGAGTATGGGGCCAATGAGTATGATGATTATATCAAAGATATAAAAACATCAATTAGGTTAAAAAGAGAACTACCAAGTATAAATGAGTAAAACCACCAGTCATTTACGGCAGGTGGTTTTATTATAGAATTAAGGAGGTGACAGCATGAAAGTAAAAGCAAAAGCAGACTTCCGGGATCGTGAAAACGATCTAAGGCTTCGAAAGGCCGGTGAACAGTTTGATGTGAAAAATGACAGAGCTGAGCAGTTGTCAGGGCTTGGCCTGGTTGAGATTCTTCCAGATAAGGCTGCAGAAGAAAAGAAAGGGTAAGGTGTCCATACATCTCCCTGTAAGGCGCGGGGTGAAGCGTCTTATTTTTATGCCCGAAGGCTTTAAACTACGGTGAGACACACTGTGAAAACTGTTAGTGGGAGACACCCATAAAACTGTGGAAACATGGAGACACCATTTAACTGTAAAGGAGATATAGAAAAATGAGTAGATTACCAATGAAATTACAGATTTTTGCAGAGCCGGGGAGCACAGATCCAGAAGCGCAGGCAACACCGCCTGCAGGACAGCCGCAAACCAATGCAGCGCCTGCAGCACCACAGATCGATTATGATAAGATTGCGCAGCTTATCCAGGGAAAACAGTCTGTGGCAGAAGAAAGCGTGTTAAAAGGCTA
>NZ_JNGB01000036.1:0-24776 GCF_001029355.1 Robinsoniella sp. RHS | reverse complement strand
AGTATGTACGGGAACTTTTGGAAAATGTACTTCTGCTGAGGGATAACGCATCCGGGCGTAAATATTCGGATATCCTGTTAAAGGCAAAGTCTTATATTACAGAAAATTACATGCAGGAGGATATGTCACTGAACAGACTGGCATCTCATGTGAATATGAGCCCCAGCTATTTCAGCTCGGTATTCAGCCAGGAGTCAGGAATGACATTTGTAGAATACCTGACAGAAGTGCGCATGGATAAGGCAAAGGAGCTGCTGATGTGCTCTAACCAGAAGACTTCCGAAATCGGATATCAGGTTGGTTATAAGGATTCCCATTACTTTAATTACATATTTAAAAAGACCCAAAAATGTTCGCCGAAGGAATACCGGTTGAGAGGAAAAAAAGTACCGGAAATAAATTTACTTCAAAAAATTTCGAACATTTAAAAAAAATTTCTTACAAAAACCAAAGGAAGATCAGATAATACGAAAAATACATTACAAAACACAAAAGTCCGTCCGTATAAAATTTTTCCAAAATAGACTATGATAAAGATGGTTAAAGAAATCAACTTTTACATAATCTAAGGAGGATTTATTAATGAAAAGAAAAGTAATCAGCGTTTTACTCTGTACAGCAATGGTAGCTTCCATGGCAGCAGGATGCGGAAGCAGTGCTAAAGAAACAGAAGCGGCAGCAACAGCAGCAGCGACAGATGCAGCTACAGAAGCAGCAGCAACAACAGAAGCAGCAACGACAGAAGCAGCAGCAACAACAGAAGCAGCAGATACTACAGACGGAGGAAGCGACGAGGGCGGTAATGTTACAGTTGGTTTTTCACAGGTTGGTGCAGAATCTGACTGGCGTACAGCAAACTCAGAATCAATGAAATCAACATTCAGCAAAGATAACGGTTATGAACTGATCTTTGATGATGCACAGCAAAAACAGGAAAATCAGATTACGGCAATCCGTAACTTTATCCAGCAGGAAGTAGATTATATTGTACTGGCACCGGTAACTGAAACAGGATGGGACACAGTACTTCAGGAAGCAAAAGATGCAGCAATTCCGGTAATCATTGTTGACCGTATGGTAGATGTATCCGATGACAGCCTGTATACAGCATGGGTAGGTTCTAACTTTGAATTAGAAGGTAAAAAAGCTTCCGCATGGTTAAAAGCATATGCAGATGCTAAAGGCATGAAAGAAATTAATATCGTAGATATCCAGGGAACAATCGGAGCTTCCGCACAGATCGGACGTACAAAAGGACTTGCTGATGCAGTAGAAGCAAACGGCTGGAACCTTCTGGCAGCTCAGACTGGTGAATTTACACAGGCAAAAGGACAGGAAGTTATGGAGTCCATGCTGAAACAGTACGACAACATCAATGTAGTATATTGTGAAAATGATAATGAAGCATTTGGAGCAATTGATGCTATTGAAGCAGCTGGTAAAACAGTAGGCGTTGACGGAGATATTCTGGTAATGTCCTTTGACTCAACAAATGCAGGTCTGACAGATACTTTATCTGGAAAAATCGTTTGCAATACCGAATGTAACCCATTACACGGACCACGTGTAGAAGAGATCATCCAGAAACTGGAAGCAGGAGAAGATGTAGAAAAAGAACAGTATGTAGATGAAGAAATTTTTGCAAATCCAAGCGAAGTAACATCTATTAATGTTGACGGAACCGATTATCCGGTAACTGTTATGACCCAGGAAGTGCTTGATAGCCGTGCATACTAAAAAATTTAAATTGCGGATTCATGACCGGTACTGCATAGGATAAGTTCTGGTGCGGCACCAGGATCTTGCACAGGGCGTGGCAGAATAATTCGGAATACGGATAAGCTGCTGCGCCTTATTTCCGCGAGCAACGAGCCAATCGGACGCGCTGGCGGATCCATTTGGCGACTGCCGCGAGGGTTAAAAACCCTGTCGCTTGCGGCGGGGTTTTTGATTTATGTAAAACAGTAATAGGAAAGCAGGTGTAGAGGAAGAATGAAGCAGAATGAAGTTTTGACTATGCGTGGCATCTATAAGACTTTTCCCGGCGTAAAAGCATTGCAGAATGTTGATTTTACATTGAGAACCGGTGAAATCCATGCACTGATGGGTGAGAACGGTGCCGGAAAATCAACCTTGATTAAAGTATTGACAGGTGTATACGAATTTGATGAGGGAGAGGTAAAGATGGAAGGCAAGCCAGTCAAAAACCACTCTCCCCAGGATGCACAGAATAACGGGATCAGCACGGTATACCAGGAAGTAAACCTCTGTCCCAATTTATCCGTAGCGGAAAATCTTTTCATTGGAAGGGAACCCAGGAAAATGGGGCTTATCGATTGGAACAAGATGAACCAGATGTCAGGTAAACTGCTGGAGAGTCTGGACATCCAGGTAGCGCCATCACAGAAACTGGAAGAGTGTTCCATTGCAATACAGCAGATGATCGCAATTGCCCGTGCAGTAGACATGAAATGCCGTGTGCTGATACTGGATGAACCCACATCTTCGCTGGATGATGATGAGGTTGAAAAGCTGTTTATCCTAATGAGAAAGCTAAGAGGAGAAGGAGTCGGCATCGTCTTCGTAACACATTTTCTGGAGCAGGTTTACGCGGTATGTGACCGCATTACCGTTTTACGAAATGGGGAACTGGTAGGAGAATATGAGGTCAAAGAGCTTCCCAGGGTTATGCTGGTAGCAAAGATGATGGGTAAAGATTTTGATGATCTGGCTGATATCAAAGGAGACCGGGAACAGTCAAAAGCAAAAGCAGGCGTACCGGTAATCAGTACCGAAAAGCTGGGCCATACGGGAACAATCAAGCCGTTTGACATTGATATACATAAAGGTGAAGTAATCGGACTGACAGGCCTGTTGGGCTCAGGAAGATCGGAACTTGTAAGGGCAATCTATGGTGCGGATAAAGCAGATTCCGGAAAACTTATGGTAAATGGAAAAGAAGTCAAAATCCATGCTCCGATAGATGCAATGAAGCTTGGAATGGCATATCTGCCGGAGGATCGTAAGAAGGAAGGAATCATTGCGGATTTATCGGTACGTGAAAATATAATTATTGCTCTTCAGGCAAAACGCGGCATGTTCAAACCAATGAGCCGTAAAGAGATGGAAGAAGCGGCAGATAAATACATTGACATGCTCCAGGTTAAGACTGCAAGCCGTGAAACTCCGATCAAGAGTCTCTCCGGAGGAAACCAGCAGAAGGTAATTATCGGCAGATGGCTTCTGACCAACCCGGAATTCCTGATTCTGGATGAACCTACAAGAGGTATTGATATCGGAACGAAGACAGAGATTCAGAAATTGGTACTGAAACTTGCAGATGAAGGAATGGCGGTAACATTTATTTCTTCAGAAGTAGAAGAAATGATCCGTACCTGTTCCCGCATGGGCGTACTTAGAGATGGTAAGAAAGTAGGCGAGATCAGCGGGGATGAAATGACACAGGAAGGTATTATGAAAGCAATTGCAGGAGGTGAGGAATAACATGAAACAGAAAATAGACTTTAGAAAAGTAACCAGGATGCGTCTGTTCATGCCGATTGTATGTCTGCTGGTTGTATTACTGGTTAATGTGATTACAACCCCCAGCTTCTTCAAAATTTCTCTTAACAACGGTGTACTGTACGGATATATTATTGATGTTATCAATCGTGCGTCAGAGCTGGTAATTCTGGCAGTCGGCATGACTTTAGTTACCGCAGCCAGCGGAGGTCAGGATATCAGCGTTGGGGCCACCATGGCAGTGGCAGGAGCTGTCTGCTGTCAGATTCTGTCCGGCGGCGAAGTTTCCACCAATACTTTTCAGAATCCTTTGATTATTGCAATACTGGCAGCATTAATTGTAGCCATGATCTGTGGATCCTTTAATGGTTTTTTGGTTGCACATCTGAATATACAGCCTATGGTTGCAACATTGATCTTGTATACAGCAGGCAGAGGTATTGCACAGCTGATTACCCAGGGACAGATAACTTATGTCCGCGTGGAATCTTACAAGGTATTAGGGGGATATATCGGCAAGTGCCCAATTCCAACACCTATATTCATTGCAATTATTGTAATCATCATAATCAACCTTGTTTTAAAGAAAACAGCGTTAGGCTTATATATTGAGTGCGTAGGTATTAATGGAGCTGCTTCCCGTCTGGTGGGGCTCAATTCTAAAATGATTAAGTTTCTTGCTTATGTGCTGTGTGGTCTGCTTGCAGGAATTGCCGGAATTGCTGCATCCAGCCGAATTTATTCTGCTGATGCAAATAATATTGGTTTAAATCTGGAAATGGATGCTATTCTTGCTGTTGCTCTTGGCGGTAATATCTTGAGCGGCGGAAAGTTCAGTCTGATGGGATCCGTAATTGGTGCTTATACCATTCAGGCTCTGACTACAACACTTTATGCAATGAATGTATCTGCTGACCAGCTGCCGGTTTACAAAGCCGTTGTAGTTGTTATCATTGTTACACTGCAGAGTGAGGTATTTAAAAAATTCTTCAAAAATCTTACTGCTAAAAAGGACGCAAAAAAATTAGCTGCACAAGGAGGGAATCAGTAATGAAAAGTTTAAATAATAAGAAAAAACTGAATGGAAACAGTTTCCTCCTTATGATTACGATACTGTTGTTCGTGATCATGTATGCCGCTGGTATGATTATCTTTAATGATAAAGGATTTGCGAAACCGCAGATGTTTCTGAACCTGTTTATTTCAAATGCAGGGCTTCTGGTAATTGCAATGGGTCAGACTATTGTAATGATCACAGGAGGAATTGATATTTCCGTAGGTTCTGTGACAGCGCTGGTGTGTATGGTGGCTGCCAATCAGATGGAGAATAATGGCGCAAGTGCTTATACTGCAGTATTGCTTGCACTGGTGATAGGCCTGGCATATGGCGTGATTCAGGGATTTTTAATCTCTTTTCTGGACATTCAGCCATTTATTGTTACGCTGGCGGGTATGTTTTTTGGACGCGGTCTGACAGCTATAGTCAGTACAGATATGATTTCTATTAAAAATGAAGTGTTTTTAAATTGGGCAAATTATAAAATTAACATGCCTTTTGGTACTGTGAGTAAGAAAGGCGTCTTCCAGGCGGCGTACATATACCCCACGGTGGTCATAGCCCTGATCATTCTCATTGTTGTAATTATTATTATGAAATATACAAAGTTTGGACGTAAGTTATATGCAATCGGAGGAAATCAGCAAAGCGCCCTAATGATGGGTATCAATGTTCGTAAGACCAAACTGTGTGCATATATATTGAATGGACTTTTGGCTGGCATTGGAGGATTTCTCTTCTGCCTCAACAGCTGCGCAGGATTTGTGGAGCAGGCAAAAGGGCTGGAAATGGATGCCATCTCATCTGCCGTTATCGGAGGTACTCTGCTGAGCGGAGGTGTTGGAACACCATTTGGAACACTGTTCGGCGTATTAATCAAAGGTTCCATATCCAGCTTGATCACAACCCAGGGAACACTGTCCAGCTGGTGGGTAAGAATCGTATTATCTGCATTACTTTGTTTCTTTATAGTTTTACAATCTATATTTGCAAGAATGAAATTGAAAAAATAATGAGGATATTGCTGGGTAGGCAGCATTAAAAATAAAAACATAAATAAAAGCAGGGCTGTCAATAAAAGCATAAATATCGCTTTTCAAGACGGCCCTTTTTATATTGAATATTGTATAAAGATACAAAGATCATGTGAACACTATTGCTTTTGATGGTTATTATAACGATAATATACTATGCTGTACCGTGAGTCATATCTGCAGAGTTTGCAGAATACTAACCAGGGAGTAGTACGGTCAATAGTGTGGAAATATGCTAAGGACGGAGGACAATATGATTAAAGTATTTCTGGCAGAAGACGAAATGACTATTCGGGAGGGTATTAAAAGGAGGGTGAAGTGGGAAGAAAACGGCTTTCTCTTTTCCGGTGAGGCAGAGGATGGAGAAAAGGCACTTTCGATGATACGAAAGATAAGGCCGGATATTCTCATAACAGATATTAAAATGCCTTTTATGGATGGGTTGGAATTATGCAGATTGGTAAAAGAAGAGTTCCCGGAGATGAAAATACTTATTTTGAGCGGGTATGATGATTTTTCATATGCAAAGCAGGCAATCAGGCTTGGGGTAGCAGAGTATCTCTTAAAGCCGGTGACCAGTGCAAGACTGCTGCAGTCACTGTTGGAAATGAAAGAGGATTTAGAAGAGGAGAGGGCCCAGACACTATTTCTGGAACAATATAAGAAAGAAACACAGAAAGATTATGAGATATTAAAATATCAGTTTTATAATGAACTGTTAAGCGGTAAGGGTACTGCTTTCGAGCTGAAGCAGAAAGGAGAAAGCCTGGGACTGGATCTGGAAGCAGGTGCTTATAATTTTTTACTATACAAAATCTCTGCATCCAGTTATGATGACCATATGGAATATCGCCAGGACTATATGCAGGTGGAAGCATTTCTGGTGGAAGCGTTTGAGAAGGATAAAAATCTGATTTATTTTGATCATTTGGCAGAAGGTGCGGCATTATTAATTACAGGTAAGACGCCCAAGGAAGTAGATCAGACGATATCCAAATGCATACGGATTATTTCAAAGGAGACGGATGCAAGCCATAAGCTGCATTATTTTATCGGAATTGGGAAAAACGTGCTGGATCTTAAAGATATTGCACTTAGTTATCAATATGCAAACAGAGCGTATACCTACCGGTTTCTTACCTTAGGAAATAAGGTACTTTATGGAGGTGACATTCATGCAGGGGATTTGGAAAAAGAAAAACCATTCAGCTTGATGGATGTAGCTTCAAATCATATGGATAGTAAAGTTGCATTGAATTTTTTAAAAAGCGGTTTGAAAAGCGACATTGAGCTGTTTGTGGAAAAATTTATCCGGAGCCTTGGAGAAAACAATATGGATTCATTAATGTTCCGGCAGTATATTATATTGGATATTAATTTTCAGATTGTTCAGTTCTTAGAAAGCATTGGGCGCACCAGGGAGGATCTTCAGAAAAGGTTTCCTGAATTCGGTGATATCATGATGTTTACCCGTTCACTTGGTAAAACAAAGCAGTATATTATACAAAGTTTTGAAAACTGTATGAACCTGAGAGAACTGGCGGCTGTAAACAAATATGCTGATATGGTAGAGTGTGCCAAAGAGTTTATCAGGATTCATTATAACGATGAGGATATATCCTTGAATACAACAGCTGCCCGGGTAAATGTAAGTCCCAACCATTTCAGCCGTATTTTCAGCCAGGAAACCGGGATTACTTTTGTAGAGTACCTTACGGATATTCGTATTGAAAGGGCAAAAGAATTGCTGCGCTCCACCAATATCAGAATTTCAGATGTTGGTTATGAAGTCGGTTATAAAGATTCTCACTACTTCTATTATCTGTTTAAAAAAATGGAGGGCTGTACGCCTAAAGATTATCGGATTAAAGTGCAGAGAAAGGAGATCAGATAAATGATACATTTTCGTACTTTTTTGATAAGAAAACCCATTGATCATAAAAAACATTATTCTTATAATAAGTATATAAGGAAAGCATTTCGGGTCTGATACAGAAAAATTCTTGACAGAATATCTGATAGGCCCTTTTTGTCAATTATAAAATATTAAATAACAGGGTTTTATCAGAATTGTTTCAGATAAAAGCGGCAGAGGGAGACAGGTACAAATGGGTTGGAAGGATGTGGAGTCCCGGTTTGACAGATGTTCTATACGAAGAAAGCTGATGATTCTAAGGAGCGGCATTATTATACCATTTATTATATTAATTATTTGGATGATTCTGCTGATGGTTTCTTATAATGAAAAATACAGTGCGGTGATTAACAATATGGCAGCGGCTACGGAATTTAACTCCGATTTCCGCTCAGAACTGGATTATAAAATGTACCGGATCGTAGCAGGTGCGGTTACATTTGAAGAGGTTAAGCCATATGAGGATATAAATCAGGCAAAAATTATTCTGGAAAAGCTGAAGGAGACTGCCACAACAGAAAACAGCGTAGACAGGATCGATGCAATTCTCCGTCTTTTAAAACAATTAAAAAACACAATGGAGAATATAGAGAAAAATGAACCTGTTTTGGGCAGGAAAGATAACACGGAGATATTAGACAAAGATATTTACCAGTTTACAGAGCTGGTAGATGAAAAAATGTCAGATTATATCAGATATGAAGCGGAACATGCAAAAGTGGTGAAAACGGAGCTGGAAGTTCAGATCGGGACATCCATTCAATACTGTGTTATTATTGGTTTTGCCATTATTTTTTTGGTTTTAATACTTACAAACCGTATATCAAAAAGTATTGAACGTCCGGTCCGGGAGTTATGTGACAGCACGAAAGAGGTTGCAAAAGGAAATTTTGATATTCAGGTAAGGATTGATCCTATGGAAGAGATGGAGGTGCTTGGAAACAGCTTTAATATTATGGTTAAGAAAATAGGAAGCCTTGTGGAGGATGTTCGCAATGAACAGATCCACCTGAGGAAGACGGAGCTGAAATTACTGCAGGCGCAGATAAATCCGCATTTCCTATATAACACCCTGGATACCATTATCTGGCTTGCAGAAGATGAGCAAAATGAACAGGTAGTGCAGATGGTGGACCAGCTTTCCATCTTCTTCCGTACTACATTAAGCAAGGGGCAGGAGTTTATTACCCTGGCTGAGGAGGAATCACATGTAAGAAGCTACCTGATGATCCAGCAGTTCCGGTATCAGGATATTCTGGACTACGAGGTTGAGATGGATCAGGAGATACGATGTAATTATATTCTGAAGATCTGTCTGCAGCCCATTGTAGAAAATGCCCTTTATCATGGGATTAAGAACAAAAGAGGAAAAGGGAAGCTCAGTGTAAAAGGATACCGTATAGGAGACTATATTCACTTTTCCGTAAAAGATACCGGACGGGGTATGAGTCCGGAGGAATTAAACAGGTTGGAGAACGAGCTTAAAGGAGAACAGCTCTCTGACAGTAAGAGTGGGTTTGGACTTTTAAATGTCAATGAAAGGCTGAGCCTCATTTACGGAGAGGAGTGTAAAATACATATCACAAGTGAGTACGGCGTTGGTACAGAGGTTTATTTCAAGATACCTGTGTGCAGCAAAGCTGTGGATTAGGAAAAAGGGAGAATTATTATGATAAAAGTTTTTATAGTGGAAGACGAAACTGTCATCCGGGAAGGGATCAAGCGCAGGATTGACTGGGAGGCAAATGGACTGTGTCTGGTTGGAGAGGCCGGTGACGGCGAATTAGCGTATCCGATGATCCAGGAAACGAAACCGGATCTGCTGATTACAGACATTATGATGCCGTTTATGGACGGACTGGAACTTAGTGAATTAGTGAAAAGGGAAATGCCGCAGATTAAGATTATTATCATTAGCGGATTTGAGCATTTTGTCTATGCCAACAGGGCACTGAAAATCGGTATTGTTGATTATCTGTCAAAGCCTGTGGATGCCAGAAAGCTTTTGAATATCATGATTCAGGTCAGAGAACAGATCGAAATAGAAAAACAGAAGAGAAAGTATATTGAACTTTATGAAATGGAACGTGAGAAAAAAAGAATACTGAAAAAAAACCAGTTATTCAACGATATGATATCCGACAGGTGTTCTGTATCGGAAATTATATCCAGAGGGCTGCAGCTTGAGATTGACCTTGCAGCCAAGGAGTATAATATAATCCTGTTTCAGTGCTGGAAGGAGAAAACAGATGTACAGGTAGAATTAAGCGAACAGGACATCATGAATATAATAGCAGAGAAGCTGGAGGAAAAGCAGTGCAAGGCAGTATACTTTAACCGGGAATCAGAAGGCGGGGCAATTCTTGTCAAGGGAAAAGACCGGGATGAGCTGAAATGCGTCGTAAACAAAATCCTTAAAACGTTGGATCAGGTTACCCTGACGTGGACCGGATACCGGTATTTTGCCGGGATAGGGCAATGCTTTACAAGGCTGCGGGATATAACAAAATGCTATTATCAGGCAAATAAGGCATTTGCGTACAGGTTGTTTGACCAGACAAAGAATGTGGTATTCAGCGCAGAGCTTCAGGATATAGACAAAGATCAGGGAATGCGGATGAATATGGATGAGATTGACCTGGGCAGGATGGACAAGGATATCCTGGAAGACTTTCTCAAAAACGGCTCACAACAGGAGGTGGCAGACTTTATAGATACCTATATCGAAAGTATAGGGAAAGCAAACATGGATTCTATGATCTTTCGCCAATATATAGTATTGGATACGAATTTTGCAGCCCTCCGGTTTCTGAAAAAAATTGGGAACAAGGAAGAACGCTTAAAAGAACATCATACAAAAGTAGGCGATCTTCTTACGAATATCAGTTCCCGGGAGCTGACCAGAAATTATCTTATAAAAATTGTGGATCTCTGCATTGAATCGCGTGACCAGATGTCCAAAAGCCGGTTAGAAGGCTGGATCGAAGATGCGAAAGATTATATCAATGAGCATTATGGTGATGAGAAGATTTCCCTGAATGCAGTTGCTGCCTATGTGAATGTAAGCCCTAATCACTTTAGCAGAGTCTTCAGGCAGGTGGAGGGCAAGACTTTTGTAGAGTATTTAACACAGACCAGGCTTAATAAAGCAAAAGAGATGCTCAGGTGCAGCAGTATGAAGACGTCGGATATAGGCAGCAGGCTGGGATATCGGGATGCGCATTATTTTTATTACATATTTAAGAAAGAAGTAGGATGTACCCCCAAAGATTATCGAATGAAAAGTGTGGTATAAACTAGTTTGTTGCAAAATAGGATCGGTAGGAAAATGGAAAAGAAAAAAATATGGATACTTTGTATTACAATAGCAAGTATACTCCTGGCAGGCTGCACTATAACAAAGAATCACAGAGAAACAATATCTGCCGAAGAAAAAAACTTGATAACAGTAGGGTTTGCCCAGATCGGAGCGGAATCTGACTGGAGAATTGCCAATACGGAATCGATGAAAGAAGCATTGAGTGTGGAAAATGGTTTCCGCCTTCTGATCTCCGATGCACAGCAAAAGCAGCAGAACCAGACCAAAGCAGTCCGGGATTTTATTTCACAGGAGGTAGATGTCATTGTGATTGCACCTGTCACGGAAGATGGCTGGGATACTGTGCTGGAAGAGGCAAAGGATGCAGGGATACCGGTAATTGTCGTAGACCGAATGATTAATGTAAAGGATGATTCTCTGTATACATGCTGGGTCGGGTCTGATTTTGAGAAGGAGGGACGTGCCGCAGCGGATTGGCTGGTAAAATATATGGAAGCACGAGGTGAGGGAAGTGATCACCATCAGATTGCAATCTTAAAAGGTACAATAGGATCGACTGCCGAAATAGGCCGTACCAAGGGATTTAACGAAGCAATCAAAAAATATCAGAACTATGAGATCGTATCTGAGCAGCTGGGAGATTTCATTCAGACTAAGGGCAAAAAAGCAATGGAATTCTGTCTTCAGAAGAATCCGGATATTGATGTGGTGATAGCCCAGAATGACAATATGGCATTTGGAGCAATTGAAGCAATAGAAGAGATAGGCAAGAAGCCAGGTAAAGACATTGCCATCGTATCTTTTGATGCAGTGAAAGCAGCATTTGAGGCTATGATAGAAGGAAAATTAAACGTTTCCATAGAATGTAATCCTCTGCATGGTCCCCGGGTGGCGGAAATTGCAAAAAAAATTATGAGCGGAGAGTCCGTCGATAAACTTCAATATGTAGAAGAAGGAATTTATCCTTCTGAGACGGCGGCAAAGGAACTTCCCAACCGGAAATATTAAGAAACAAAGAAATACGAAGAAACAAAGAAATACTTCAAAAAGTCTGCGGAACAAACCGAAAAGGTTTTGGAATCCGCAGGCTTTTTTCTTGTCTGAATCTGGAAATAAATAAATTTAGAAAATATATTGACAAACCATACTGTAACCATTATAATTACAGTATAAATGAAACTAAAAAAGTTACAGATAAAAAATTGTGATCCATATATATGGATATACAAAGGAGGCAACTATGGGATTTGACAGGAAAACGATGAAAAGATTTATAAAACCTCTGATTTTTATATTGGGAGGCATAGCTGCCGGATATCTATATTACTGGCAGATCGGGTGCATCAGCGGTACCTGTGCCATTACTTCAGACCCTATGAAAAGTATGGTCTTTGGAGGGATAATCGGATTGATTCTTGCGGTTGGATTCTGGGAACCGGCACCTAAGGATAAAAATTCCATAGAAAATGCAATGGATGTCGATAAGAAATAAATTAAAAACAAGCAGATAAACAGAAAGTGGAGGTAATACAAATGGCTGGAACATTACTAACAAAAGAAAATTTTAACAGAGAAATAGAAGAAGGTAAAATTACGGTAGTAGACTTCTGGGCACCGTGGTGCGGCTATTGCAAAAGAATTGCACCCTCAGTTGATCAGATTGCAGAAGAATATCAGAATATTTTAAAAGTTGGCAAGCTCAATATTGATGATGAACCGGAACTGGCAGAGAAATTTGATGTTATGACGATACCGACACTGATTGCATTTCAAAATGGAAAGGCAGCAGGAGAACCGCTGGTAGCACCTACGGCTAAGTCTCAGATAGAAGGCTGGATGAAGGAACTGGGGATTACGAAAGAGTAGGAGAGGAGTGACCGGCATGGAACAGAAGATATTAGATGTGATTATAATTGGCGGAGGACCGGGTGGTTATACTGCCGCATTATATAGCGCAAGGGCAAATTTAAAAACACTTGTAATAGAGAAGCTTTCGGCAGGCGGCCAGATGGCTACAACAAGCCAGGTAGATAATTATCCCGGTTTTGAAGAAGGTGTAGATGGATATGAACTGGGAGAAAAGATGCGTCAGGGAGCCGAGCGGTTTGGAGTAGAATCTTTATTTACAGAAGTAGAGTCTGTGGATCTAAATGCGCAGCCCAAAGTAATTCATACCAGTGAAGGAGATCTATTAGCCCGGACAGTCATATTGGCAACGGGAGCAAATCCAAGAGAAATGGGATTGGAAGAAGAACAGAAACTAAAAGGCAGGGGCGTTGCATATTGCGCTACCTGCGATGGAATGTTCTACCGCAATAAGACAGTTGTGGTGGTAGGCGGAGGCAATACTGCTGTAGCAGACGCACTGTTTTTATCCAAGATTTGCAATAAGGTTTATCTGGTTCACCGCAGAGATCAGTTAAGAGCTTCTAAAAGTTATTTGTCTGCTTTAAAACAGAGCTTAAATATAGAATTTATCTGGAATGCAAAAGTAAAAGAAATACTCTATGATCAGAAAGTAACCGGTGTAGTAGTAGAAGATACAGAAAGCGGGGACAACATCAAAGTGGCATGTGACGGTGTGTTTGTTGCCATAGGAAGAATTCCAAATACAGATATGTTTAAAGGTCAGACAGACCTGGATAGCGGGGGATATATTGTGGCAGATGAGACAACCAGGACCAATCTGCCGGGAGTATTTGCGGTAGGCGATGTAAGGACGAAACCCCTTAGACAAATCGTGACTGCAACGGCGGATGGAGCTGTAGCTTCAAAATTTGCAGAAGAATATATTGATATGCTTTCGGAATAGAGTTTCTTGTCAAAAGTGTGCATCAGGTATATAATATCAGTATATCAGGGAAAGGATTTTTCTTATAAATGTAAGGATTTTCCAGGGATATAGAATACTATATATTACAAATGAGGCAGGAATAAATGAATCGAATTGGAAAAAGAATACAAAGGTGCAGAGAAGAAAGAGGCATGAAGCAGGAAGAGCTTGCAGAAAGGACAGGACTCAGCAGCAGCTATATGAGTGCCATCGAACGAGGCGTTAAAATACCACGTCTGGAAACTTTTGTACGGATTGCAAATGCACTGGAGGTGACCTCAGATATGCTGCTGTCAGATGTTTTAGACAGAGGCGCTGAAATCAAAGCTTCCGCTTTTGTAGATATCATGAAAGAGTTAGCCCCAAAAGAGCAGGATAGAATCTTCCATGTAATTGAAGTTCTGGTAAAGGAAGCAAAACAATAAATCCTTACTTGTTCGATGATCAGTAATAAAAAAGAATAGTGTAAGCAAACAGCAGATAAAACCAAAGATATGGTTTTGTCTGCTGCTTTTTTTTACAAAATATTAGAAAAAAACCGGATTTTCGCACTTGTTTCGACAGACTTCGACATGGCAGATGTGTTATACTAACTCTATTAGAACTACTCACACACTATCAGCATTATAAAGGAGATAAACGTATGAAGAGATGGTTACAGAATATTCAAAAGAATTGGTACAAGTACGCAATGGAAATGGACAGTAAAAAGCTGGAGCGTCTGATTGAAGAAGGGAGGAATCTTACGTCGGATGAAATTTTAGAAGCCAGCAGAAAAGTGGATGGACATATGAATCGATTTGTGGAGCTAAAGGAATGCATGGAACAGCATTCAACATATTAAGATAAGTATTGAGATTGTAATGGTTAGAATGAAGAAGTATAATGGAATCTTATTTCAACAGATTAATGCCAGAGGCTGAGGCGTGACCAGTACTCTGGCATTTTTATGTGCAAAATATTAAAAAAATTAATAAAAAATACTTATGAATTTTGAAAATTAGATTAATATATATAAAAAATAAAATATAGTAAGCGTGAAGTAACCAAATATATGATGTATTTGAGGATAGCTTGATAAAAAATGTAAAAAAGGAAAAATATCGCACTTTTATCAAAAAATATCGAACGCATTCTTTTGAAATATTTGATAGAATAAAATAAATGATGAAACAGTTTGGTTATGAAAAAAATATTGAGTCATATTATTACTTTTTACGTAAATAAATGTTCCTAATTTAAAATAAATGCAATATTTTATATTAGGGGTTAACAATAGGAACAATATTGGTTTTTCTATGATGAAAGATTGTTTCCGTAGACGTGTAATCAGGTTTGCATGGCTGTGTTAACAAATACCGGGATAGCGTGACATCTTTTAGAATTCCGGTGTAAAAGTATAAAAGGTCAGGAGGTGAGCCGGGTAATAAGAAAAACAGGCTTTCGCAATCATTAATTGTGTTGTTTAATGGAGAAGGGAGAAATAATGTTAAGAAAAAGCACAAAAAGTTTACGTAAGAAAAGAACAAATATGATTGTTTCATTACTGATTATTTTATCCATGATCAGCAGCGTGGTTTTGCCCGCAGCAGCTTCACCGTATCTAAATGAGCTGTCAGCTGTACCTCAGGATCTTGAGAGGCTTGATCCATATGGCGCTGAAGATGGTAATATTGCACTTTCCGCAAAGGTAGAAGCGGCATACGCCAACGGAAGTTCGGTGGCAGCAAATGCAAACAACGGGAAACTTGCAAGCGGCAGTACCGGATCTGTATGGAACACATGGGGGACCCAATACGGTAATCCGGATAATCCGGTTTGGATTCAGTATACATGGAATCAGCCGCAAGTGTTGGAATCCATGCGGGTTATGTGGTGGATTTACACAGATGGAGGCGTTCGCTGGGCCAGGGATTGTAACCTTCAGTATTTGGTAAATGATGAATGGGTTGACTATGGTTCCGTTGGAACGGATGGTAATTCGGCAGCATTTACCGGTGAAGGCGGCGCGGAAGCCAATAAGCCATGGCCGTCACCAAAACGCTGGGGAGCCAATACCAAATGGAATGTAGTTAATCTGGACAGCCCGATTATTACAAAAGGGGTACGGTTGAGTATAACGGCGGAAAGAAATTCCGGCACAGCACCCGGCATCGGTATAAGCGAGTGGGAAGTATTCGGTTATGTGGATCCTGCTGTAGCAGATTTAGCTGAGATCCAGGAAGACTTCCTTATGGAACTTCTGAGTGATGTAGAGCTTCCGTCAGTTGGATCTAACGGAAGTACGATCACCTGGTCAGAATCTACGGATCCCGCTTTAGGCAATGATGGTAAAGTGACCCGCCCGGCAAATGGTGAACCCGATGCCACAGGCCAGATCACAGCTACTGCGGAAAATGGAGATTTCATCGCAACAAAACAATTTGAATTCTCTGTATTTGCTGATATGGATGACGAGAAAATCGCCACAACGGATTTGGAAGCCATCGACATCGGAAGCGTTACGGACAGAACAACAAACTTTACGTTCCCCCAGGAGGGGCGGTTTGGATCTGTATTTACATGGAATACAGAAAATTCTAAATACTTATGGACAGATGGAAATGTTCTCAGACCACCATCAGGAGAAGCGGATGCCAAGGTTAAACTAACCGCTACGGCTACTTTTGGGAGTGCATCTGTCACACGTGATTGGGAAGTTACGATTCCGGCATATCCGGGGGCAGGCAGATCAATTGTATCCTGCGAGCCGATCATAATTGAATGTCCGGTGGGTGATGCTCCTAAACTGCCAAACTTTGTAAAGGTACTCTATAGCAACGGAGAATCTGAACAGCGAAGAGTCAGCTGGGAAGGCTATACCACTGCAGCGCAGACCGCACAGGCAGAATATCCGGTTGGACATACCTATACCATGAACGGAAATGTGCTGGGTGATAATGCTATTACAAACGGATATCAGGTTACTGCGGAAATCACGGTTGTGGATGGAGAGGCTATTGTACCGTCAAACAATCCGCTTGTGCAAACT
This sequence comes from Robinsoniella sp. RHS, assembly GCF_001029355.1. Lineage (NCBI taxonomy): Bacteria > Bacillati > Bacillota > Clostridia > Lachnospirales > Lachnospiraceae > Robinsoniella > Robinsoniella sp. RHS. The sequence continues at coordinate 8,065 of NZ_JNGB01000036.1, read as the reverse complement.
TTACCATTGAATGAAGTGACCCTTGAAGATGACCCTGATGGTGAGGCTAACAGGCTGACATTAAACAGAGACAATCAGATAGAATACATATTGGGGGTAGACGTAACCCGTATGCTTTATAATTACCGGGAGACTTTCGGACTTAGTACGGAGGGTTACGCGGCACCAGGCGGATGGGATTCCCGAACAACAAAGCTGAAAGGACACGGTTATGGGCATTACCTGTCCGGACTTGCATTTGCTTACGCATCCGGTGCAACCGATGATGAAAAGTCCCAGCTTATGAGCAGAATGAAAAGAATGACGGATGAAATGCGTGAGATGCAGGAGATGACATTTGTCAAACTGCCTACAGAAGACAGATTCAGGGAAGCGCGTGACAGATACTCGACGGACAGTGAAGTAAAGGCAATGACAAATGTCCGTTTAATGGATGATGCAACGGCACCCAGAGATCCTTCGTTATTTGGTTACGGATATATTAATGCAATTCAGCCAGAACATCTCATACTCATAGAGAACTACGCTCCTTATGATGGAAACATGGATAACTACGGCGTTTGGGCACCTTATTACTCCCTGCATAAGCAGCTTGCAGGACTCGTTGACATCTATTATGCTCTGGACGGCGGAAGTACTGAAGAGCAGGCAGTGGCAGATAAAGCCCTTGCCATTGCAAAGGATATGGGGATGTGGGTATGGAACAGACTCCATTACTGCACAAAAGCTGGGACACGGCCGGACGCTAACTCACCAGGATACCGTGACAGTATGTGGGCTTTATACATTGCAGGAGAATTTGGCGGTGTGAATGAAACATTGGCAAGACTTTCCGATATTATGAAGGCCCAGGGTAATGAAGATGATTCTGCGAAACTGCTGGAAGCTTCCATGTGCTTTGATAATAATGGAGCCAGCAGTGATACGGGCAATATCCCGTTTTTCTCATCACTTGCGGATAACAGAGACTCTATCAGAACCTTGCATTGTAACCAGCATATACCACAGATCATCGGAGCACTCTGGAACTTTAAGGGAAACAATGATGCCAAATATTACAATATAGCAGAAAATTTCTGGGATTATATAATTGGACGCTATTCCTTCACCATCGGCGGTGTGGGAGGCAACAACAGTAATGAAGAGAAGTTTGCGGGCACATACAATCAGATTGGGGTTGTCAATACCAATAACTCAGACAAAATCTGTGAGACCTGTGCAGCTTACAATATGCTTAAGCTAACCAAGGATCTTAATACTTATAATCCGGACGATGCGAAATATATGGACTACTACGAGCGTCTGCTTTATAACCAGATCATAGGATCCATTGTACCAGGCAGTAAATCCAACCAGGTATCCTACGGATATTCTATTTATCCGAACAGCACCAGAAAAAGAAGTACCGGCAATGCAACCAATCCCGGTAACACCTGCTGTTCCGGCACCGGGACTGAGAATCACGTTAAATACCAGGAAGCTGCTTATTTCACCTCAGCAGATGAGCAGACCTTCTATGTTGGACTGTATATGCCTACCACAGCGAGGTGGGAGGAACAGGATGTGACAATCCAGCAGTCCTGCGTATTCCCTTCTGAGCAATCTACATTTAGGGTAACACCCGGTGCGGAAACAAAGGAATTCGAAATGAAATTCCGTGTTCCTTATTGGGCAACAAAAGATTTCGATATCAAACTCAACGGAACCTCTCTGGCAGAGAGTTATGAGCCAAGTTCCTATGTTTCCACCGGTGTGAGATCCTGGTCATCCACGGATGAAATCGTAGTCACCATGCCTTTTGGCTTTAATGTTGATTACCTGCCAGGTAAATGTGATTCCGAGTGGTACGGTTCCCTTATGAACGGACCGCTGGTTATGGCATCAACGGATGTAGCCAGTCTGTCCAGAATTGAACTTGACTCTTATCTCACAACAGGAGAAGGTACAAACGTTACCATAAATGCGCCGGAGACCATGACAGGCGGCACGTCAGGAGAAGTGCCAACCCGAAATGTACCTAGTTTAAGCGTAAATGTGGTGCCTGGAACTACGGGAGGAGATGCAGCACCAAAAACTTTTGTTCCGCACTATTTTGCTGGTGTTCCGGCATATACAACTTATTTCTATATTCCTGCTTCCGAAGAAAATGCAGGTGTAGATAAAACTCCGCTGTTTCAAAAAATCACTGACGTAACGGACAGGATCAGCTCCGGAATGTACACGGATGAGAGCATAGCAGCAATAAATGAAGTACTGACAGCAGCAGCAGCGGTATATCAAAGTGCAGATACAACAGCAGATCAGCTGGAAAGTACAATCGCATCCCTTGAGGAAGCTATTGACAACTTAGAAGCAGTTGCTGTGGATATCTCAAAGCTTCAGGAGAAATTAACGGAAGCAGGATCTTTGGCGGAAGCAGATTATACGCCGGAAAGTTTTGGTGTTCTGAGCAGTAAGATATCCGATGCCCGGGCTTATAAAGACGGCAGCGTTTATACGGACAAAGAAACTGCAGACCATATTTTCGCAATTGATAATGCAATGAAATCACTGGTAATGCTGGAGAGAGCAGCTTTGGAAGAAGCTCTGAACACTGCAAATGAAAAGGTCAATCCGGTAAACACCAGCGATAAGTTATGGGATGAGCATGAGTATACCGAGTATACCCGTAAATCTTGGAATAATTTCAAGGCAATAGAAGCGGATTCCAGAAAAGTAAATGACAACGATCCGAAAGTTCCTGCACAGAGCGAGATCGACAATGCAGCAGAAGCTTTAAACAGAGCAATGGATGCACTGCTGCCGTTCAATCTGTGTGATGAACGCGAACCGCTGGAAACTGCAATTGAGGAAGCGAAGGCATACAAGAATGATCCTAAAATATATACAGATGATAGCTTTGCAGCACTTCAAAATGCAATTGTGATAGCGGAAGAAAGGGTGGAATATGCAAGCCTTACATTCCCGGAGCGTGACGGTGTCATTAATGATCTTAAGAAAGCAATAGAAGGTTTGAATAATGAAGTGACCGACGTTGTAGAAGAAGCAAAGCAGGCAGCTATTAAAGCAGCAAAAGAAGCTCAGGAATCAGCGGATGCAGCAAAAGAAGATGCCATAAAAGCAAAAACAGATGCGGAAGCGGCAGCAGCTTCGGCAGATACAGCTACAACGGAAGCAGCGAAAGCGGCAGATGAAGCAGTCAAAGCAAAGACCGAAGCGGATAAAGCTAAAACGGAGGCAGACAGAGCAAAAACCGAAGCAGATAAGGCATTGGCAGAGGCAGGAAAATCAGAGACAGCGAGACTTGCAGCAGAGGCAGCACAGAAAAAAGCAGAGGATGCTCAGGTAAAAGCAGCAGCAGCCCAGACTAATGTTGAAGCAGCCCAGAAAAAGGCAGAAGAAGCAAAAGAAAAGGCAGTAGCAGCTCAAAGTGCAGCCGAAACAGCAAAAAATGAAGCGAAAACAGCCCAGGGTGCAGCTGAGACAGCAGCAAAAGCAGCGGAGACCGCAAAAAAAGCAGCGGAATCGGCAAAAGACGATGCAGTTGCTGCAAAGGTGGCAGCAGAAGCAGCAAGAGATACAGCGGTAAAGGCTAAAAATGATGCAGCTGCAGCGAAAACCGCAGCGGAGTCAGCAAAAGCAGTTGCGGAAGCAGCAAAAGCGGAAGCCATAGCAGCGAAAACCGCAGCAGAATCAGCAAAAGCGGAAGCCATAGCAGCAAAAACCGCAGCAGAATCAGCAAGAGCAGATGCATTAGCAGCGAAAGCAGCAGCGGAAGCGGCAGCAAAAGCAGCAGCAGAATCAGCCCAGGAAGCCAAAAAAGCAAAGGAAGAAGCTGAGAAAGCGGCAGCTGATGCAGCGCAAAAGAAAAAAGATGCGGAAGAAGCCAGGCTGGCGGCAGAAAAAGCCCAAAGGGCAGCTGAAAGTGCAATGAAAGCGGCTCAGGCAGCACAGGCGGCAGCAGATAAAGCAATTGCAGATGCCAGAAACAATGCAAAGAAGGATTCCAATGCATTAACTCTGGTTGGCAGAAGAGCGAAGATTAAGTCTGCGAAAAGTACTAAGGGCAGAATAAAAGTAACATTGACAAAAGATAAAGCGGCAGCCGGATATCAGATTCAATATTCCTTAAAGAAGACCTTCAAGGGTAAGCCGGCAACGAAAACTACCAAGAATACTTCTTATACAATCAAAAACCTTAAGAAAAAGACATATTATGTAAGGGCAAGAGGATATACAACAAATTCTATGGGCAAAAAGGTGTATAGTAAATGGAGTACGGTAAAAACAGTTAAGGTAAAATAGAATAGCAATAAATAAGATTCCCCTTGGCAGAGAAGATCTGTTAAGGGGGATTTTCTGTATCTGAAGGGGGTTCAAAACTGCTTTCTAACAGCTGCATGTTAACGCGTTAACACGTATATTATTTTGAATTCAAGCTGGAGTCCAATGAACAGTCTAATTTGAAATATCAAAAAATTAATGATTTTTAATCGGGCAAGAGTGTGTTAAGATAATACATAAAGAACTTTGAGCAGATATACACATGAAATCGGAGGAGGTATTCAGAATGGCTGAGGATATGACAGATAAAATTGCAGAACAGATGACAGATCAGATGGCAGAACAAATGACAGATCAGATGGCAGAACAGATGACAGATCAGACCGTAAAACAGATGGCAGAACAGAAGGAAAACAAGCCGAGAAGCCGACACAGCATCGTAACCAATGAGCCGTCCATTAAAAACCCTATTATACAGGCGGTCAGAGGGCAGCTGGAGCAAAGAGCAGCATGGCTTTATCTGCTTTGTGATGAAGCGGGTAAGCGGGGGCTTGAATGGAAAGATTTTGGAAGTGCGGCAATTAAGCGGTGCGGTTTATCACAGGGAAATGATTTAATAAAAACCGGCGGGACGAACAGTCTGACCGGATTGCGAAAAACGCTGTTTACAAAACCTGCCCAGTGGGTATTCGAGATGAAGATAAGGAAAAGCACAGATAAGGTCCTGGCAATTGATTTTCATTACTGTCCATTGGTCAAGGCCTGGCAGAAGGCTGGCTGTACAGATGAGGAGATTGCAGATTTATGCGATATAGCCATGTGCGGTGATCATGGGATTGGGGAGGCTTATGGCGGAAAATTAAAGTTATTGAAAAGTATTGCTAAGGGAGATGAAGTGTGCAGACTGTATTATTATAAATAATATAATTGGAATTTACCCGCTATTTGGGAATGTAACGTAAACTGAATGGGAAAAATCTCTATCAATACCATTTTTGAATAAAGAAAAAGATACGGTTTTTAATTCTGAAGAGCCGTATCTTTTTCTGTTTCTATTTAAATTTTATTGATAGTTATTTTTCATAAAGGATCTGAAATTTTATTCTGTTTTTTACTGTTCCGGAATGATATCTTACTTTCTGAGATCAGGAGGCCTGCCAAAGTAAGCAGCGTACCTGCAAGAGCCATTCCTGTAATTTTTTCATCAAGGACAATTACAGAAGTTACAACGGTGATTACCGGAACCATATAAATATAGATGCTGGTATTCACAGCGCCAAGTATTTTTACTGCAAAATTCCATGTTACAAAACAGAGTGCAGAAGCACCAAGTCCCAGGAATAATATATTAAATAGGTGTATGGGCTGGGTGAAACGATCCAGACCCAGACGGAAATCAAAGATAAACAGGGCAGGAATCATAAACAAAATGCCATAAAAGAAAATCCTTCTTGTTGTCTGTACCGTGCCATAGCCAAATGCGCTGATCTTTTTGGTCAGGATGGAATAGGCAGCCCATACAAAAGCAGCAAGTATAGCCAGTATGTCCCCGGTGGGATTCAATTGCAGATTTGAGCTTCCGTTAAAACTGATTAGAATAATACCGCTTATGGCGGCTAAAAATCCAATAAAGAAATTAGGCTTCAGTGATTCCCCTTTTAAAAACCAATGTGAAAATAAAGCAGTAAAAAAAGGAGCAATGGAAATAATCACACCTACGTTAGATGCCAGCGTATAGGTCAGGGCGATGTTTTCCAGAAGAAAATATAGTGTTACACCGCACAAGCCGGCTCCGGCAAACAGCCACTCCTGTTTCTTTTCCTTTGGATGGAATCGTTTGGGAGAAATAAGTAACAGGGCGATAAATCCAATGCTGAACCGAAAAAATAATATCTCAATGGGTGTAAACTCCCTTAAAAGTACTTTGGTGGAAATAAAGGTTGTTCCCCAGATCAGAATGGTAAGCACGGCTGCAAGATGTCCTGTAATATTTTTATTTTGTTTCATAATATTCCTTTCCGGGTCTGGGATTATCCTTAAATATATTCTGATATTGTTTTGGAGTAAGACCGATAAAGTCTTTGAAAAAATTTGAAAAATGGCTCTGATCCACAAATCCGGTCTGCATGGCAGCTTCAATTGGTTCTATGCCCTGTTCCAGCAATTTTTTTGCTTCATTTACCCGGACTGTTTCAAGGTAACGATATGGGGTTATACCTCTGAGTCTGGTAAAGGCTCGCAGTAAAGTATATTTATTCATACCTGCCAGGCTTGCCAGTTCATCCAGGCGGATATGTTCCGCATAATGTCCGCTTATGTAATCAAAGACAGTCTGTATAGCCGGACTGTTCTTATTTGGCGGTTGTTTATAAAACGGTTCCGCATAAAGCTCAATCAGCTGTTCTAATAAAAAGAAGAAAAGTTCTTCCTTTTCAAAATCCGGCTGCTGCTCCATAATGATCTGATGAAGCTTGTGTAATGGTTTCACATGGTCACTGCGATAAACAACATTTACTCCGAAATGTGGTAAAGAATCTTTTCCGGTGATTTCGTAAGCAGCTTTTTGCATAGCGTCCGGCAGAATATTAATGCAGCGGAAATCAAGCACACCGTTATCAATTTGCTCACAGATGTGATTTTCAAGCGGATTCAAAAGAATAATGTCTCCGGTTTCTATATTATATTCCCTGTTCTTACAGGTCAGGCGGCGGCTCCCTTTTTCAATAAAGCCGATTACATAATGCTCATGGAAATGGTTTGGGAACTTCTGCATAATCCCTTTGAAATGATATGCTTCCAGATTTAAATCACGGTCATACCGTATTGTACGTTTCTCAGACACTATAAAAACCTCCTTTTCGATTCAAGTATAACATAGAGGAAGAAAAATCTCTTGTATAATATTGACTCATTGTATGGTCTGGCTGAAAGCAATTTTAAAACATGCTCTAGTACTACAGCGAACAGTTTTTGAATTGGGGTTTTGTTGAGTAATGACGCTTTGTAGATGTAGGTAGTGTACGGAAAGATGGGTGTGGGAAACTGGCATGGGCTCCGTCAGCTGGCCGCAGAACTGGTATTTTCTAACCTTTCCGAAGCGCTTTTTGGCGGCACGCGGGCATTCGCTCCGAAATCCTGATGCATTTCGCAGCTCACTGCCCGCTTAGTATCCGATGGGAGCCAGTTGAATACTATCCGCCAAAAAACACTTCGAAAAGGTAAGTAAATACTCAGCTCTGCTCTACGCTTCCTCCGCCCATACCAGTTTCCCACACCCATCTTTCCGAGATAGCATTCGTTGATACAAAGCTGGTTTTCTCAGCAGGGTGGAGACCCTGGGTTGTGGCAGGCTGTTTGTTTTTGGATGCAGTATAGTGTGTTTAGGCAGTTCTGTGTAAAAGGGGGGATGATAAGACGAAATTTTACCTGCTTTCCTGATCACAGACTTAACTGGATGTAGGTACTATAACCACAAATATACTGTAGTAGAATTTAGAGACAGTTCACAGTGATAACATCCATCTGGGTTATTGGTTTTTAAGGGTTCTATGCCAATAGCGTACAGCATGCCACAACCCCGGGGCCCCATCATGCTGAGAAAACCAGCTTTGTATCAACGAATGCTATCTCGGAAAGAGAAGGGGGCGAGCCAGGACATTGATTTGGAAGGCGTATAGCAGAGCTGAGTATTTACTTACCTTCCCAGAGTGCTTTTTGGCGGATACAATTCGACTGGCTCCCATCGGATTGTAAGCGGGCAGTGAGCTGCGAAATGCATCAG
>NZ_JNGB01000242.1:0-3957 GCF_001029355.1 Robinsoniella sp. RHS | reverse complement strand
AATTTCTTTCCCTGAAGTTCTTTCGCCGTCATCGGACAGATAGGGGTTTCAATGTCAACATCTACTAATTTTAAATCCCTGGTTGCCTCATAGCACATCAACATTGCTATTTCACTGATCATCTGTCTGAAATCCTTTGATCCCACTTCTTTCCTACGAATAATTCCAATCTTGTGCTGGATCAATGGATGATCCATAACTGTCACCTTTGACATCGCCCTACCTCCTCACGCACATAAATTGTGTACGTTTCTCTTATTGTTATTTTTTATTTTTATCTTCTGATTTATACAGCAAAATGCGATTACATTTGAATAAGATTACTCTTCGATCAGAGAAATCCTGTTCTTATGTCTTTCATCTCCGGAAAATGGTGTATCCAGAAAAGTATCTACAATTTTAAGTGCCAGTCCCGGTCCTACCACTCTGGCTCCAAAAGCCAGGATATTTGCATCATTATGAAGCCTTGTCGCTTCTGCACTAAAGCAGTCCGAACAAAGTGCTGCACGGATACCTTTCACCTTATTCGCTGCAATAGAAATACCAATGCCTGTTCCACAGATCAGAATTCCCCTGTCACATTCACCGTTCACAACCGCATTCGCAACTTCTCTTGCGTAAATCGGATAATCCACAGCCGCCTCACTGTCACAGCCGAAATCCTTATATTCGATCCCACGTTTCTTCAAATGTTCCATGATTTCCAGTTTTAATGTGTATCCGCCATGGTCACAGCCTATTCCTAACATAACAATTCCTCCTCATTTAACACTACTACTAATTTTGATATCAATTCTTTTAAATATTCAAAGCATTCCCCATACTCCACCAGATTTCCACCTACCGGATTGGGAATGTCCCCTTTAGAGCCTGCATATTCAGTCAATAGATGTACATTATAAGCATTTTCATGTTCTTCAAAGATTTTATTCTTTTCCCATTCATCCATAGTCAGAATCAATGTCCGCTTGTCAAAATCCTCCTGGACCAGCGGCGTCGCCGTATGATCTTTCATTGACAGCCCGTTGCTCACAAGCACTGCCTCCGCTTTCTGATTCACCGGCTCAGGAAATAGCACGATCAGTCCCTTGGATTCGATCAGTAGATCTTCCAGCAAAAATTTACTCTTCATAATTGCTTCTGCCATAGGACTTCGACATGTGTCGCTATTACTTACAAATATAAGCTTATCATAATGCTTCATATCGTTTTTGCTCCTTATACTTTGATGATCTGATGTCCTGCTGCTTTCATCAGACGGTTCATGATCGCCTGTCCCATCTTTGGTGTCTCAAAGGCCTCTGAGAAAATCTGCGTCACCTCAAGTTCATCAAATTCCCGCAAAATCCCGTACAGATTCTGTGCAATAGAAAGTTCATCACTTCTGGTTCCAATAGATTTTACCATACCGCCTGTATAAGCCCCGGCTGTTTCATCGGATGCGATAACCCCCGGGCTTCCCCCACACTGTATTTCCTGCTGAATCAACTCATTGATTTTAGAAATGACATTCTGTTCCTCACCTTCCAGAATAACCAGATTAGCCTTAGGTGCATAATGCTTATACTTCATCCCCGGTGCCTTTGGATGAATAGAAGGATCATCTTTTAATAAAGCCCGGTCTACCTTTACCGGTCCGATTACTTCTTCCAGCATCTCCCGATTGATATATCCCGGTCTTAATATCATAGGTGTTTCTTCACTCAAATCCACAATTGTAGACTCTAATCCGATCCCCACACTGCCGCCATCAATAATCATATCAATCTTCCCTGAAAGGTCTTCTTTTACATGGCCTGCCTTCGTAGGACTTGGCCTTCCTGAAGTATTCGCACTTGGTGCCGCTATATAGCCGCCGCCTGCCCTGATCAGAGCGCATGCCAATTCATGACGGGGCATGCGCACCGCCACTGTATCTAACCCTCCGGTTGTCCCATAAGGAACTTTGTCATTTTTTTTGAAGATCATAGTAAGCGGTCCCGGCCAGAATGCTTTTGCCAGCGCCACTGCCTTTTCAGGAACCTCTGCTGCTATGCCATACAGATCTGCCATTTCTGCAATATGTACAATCAACGGATTATCGGAAGGACGTCCTTTGGCTTCATAAATCTTGGCTGCCGCCCTTTCATCCAAAGCATTTGCCCCCAGTCCGTAAACCGTTTCTGTTGGAAATGCTACCAGTCCGCCGTTCTTTAAAATTTCCCCGGCTTTCCTGATGCCCTCGTCATTCAATTGCTGATCCATCACTTCTATGATTGTATCCATAATCTGCCTCTTGAATCTGAAGTTGTTCAGATTTCTTCTTAAATTTAAAAATAACTATCGTCCATATTATACCATCAGTCACTTAAAAGGGCAATCGTAAATGTGCCCGGGGCATTTTGAAATATTAGCCAAACATATTAAAAAATGAAAAAACTCCCGCTTTATCGGCCCTTTGACCATAAAGCAGAAGCTCCAAAAATTAATCTGACCTTTTGGTAATATATCCCTCCAGGCATTATCACAGTTTATTTCATTCCTTCTGGCTTAATGAATGTATATCTGATTCATCCAAGCTTTCTTTTAGAGCATTTTAGTCATCCGAGCTTTTCTCATCGGGTCTTTTCTCTTGCGTATTTTATTCCTCTAAACATTTTATTATTCCATCACACACCGCCTGTGCCACTTTTTTCTGATATTCATCTGTAACCAGTATAGCAGCCTCTGCCTGATTACTCAAAAACCCACACTTGCTTTTTTCTCCTCGCTATTTTTATTTTTCTCCTGCATCAACGCCTTTTGTTTTAAAAATGAATCTTTACTTATTCCCCCATCTAAATACTGCTCATATACTCCATCCATGATTTTACGTTTCTCTACCTCCGGATGGCCTTTAACCATTTTGCTCTGAGCCGTTATTACAGGCGCTGCCACTTTGCCTTGTAAATCACCCTGTAGTTTAACTGCATAATATACCCTTCGTGTTCCGCACTGTCTCTTTGCAAACAGCCAGTTTTATTCCTGTTTTCTGCTTTCAACAGTCATTCCTCCTTTCTCGGTCATACTAAAGACTCCTACTGATTCGGCCCTTTACCTCTCGGCTACTATGGCCTCTGCTGACTTCTGTACGTTCAGCACCGCCTTTCGACGATGGTTACCTCTTTCTAGGCGTATCGTACAGACCTCCCCGGGTACCACACGTTTCTTTCTCTCCATCCATCTGCCGTATTTACCACACATGCTTCCGTGTAGTCATTGGGCTTCAACTTGCTTGGCAGCCTTACCCTCATGTATAGCCTCTTATGCGATTTCTGTTCGTCAGACCAGAGTTTTGCCCGTTGGTTAGTATGTTCCCAACATCCAGCTTCCTTCAGATTCCCTCGCGATGGACACCCTTGCCTTCGGCTATATCCTTCCCACTACCGGGCGGATTCCGGACTTGCACCGGTTAGAAACGTGCGCCGCCGGGCGCACCAAAGTAATAGGGTCATACGCACTCGTATGACCCTATTCTCTAGACTATCTTATTTCCCGATAGCCCCTTTTTCTCAATCCTGATTCATCAAATCATCCAACTGAAGTATCGTCATACTTATGCTTTCCTCTGGTTAAATCAGCAGAAATTTTATCATACTTCCTGTCCAGATTGTAAAATAACATCGAGGTGATAGCAATCGCTGTACAAATAGCCGGTACCCATATAAAAGCAAAGTCAATCGAAGTAAGGGCAGAAGCGGATGTCGGATCCGCATTAAAATTACCTGCGGCCAGAATCCATCCCAAAAAAGCTGCACCTAACCCAGAGCCTATTTTCTGACTGAAGGAGGCCGCCGCGTTTCCCATTCCTACTGCTGAAATACCATTCTTCCATTCCCCATATGTGATAGAGTCTTGAAGCATGCCATACATAGGAGCCGCTGAGGCGCCAAATCCAATCCCCTTTATGATGGACATTACAATCAAAAGAGATACACT
>NZ_JNGB01000035.1:0-63018 GCF_001029355.1 Robinsoniella sp. RHS | reverse complement strand
GCTTAACCTCGTTTAATAATATTATATATATCACAAAAGTATGCTACAAACAATAGTCTTTGCTTAACTGGTCATAATTCTTGACTAGTTGGTAGTAATCTACATTTATTCTGAACATAAATTGAATCAAAAAAATATAGAGACATACAAATATATAACTGTACACCTCTACTCTTTTATCTTCATTTTATTCTAAGATAAGTTAAAATCAATCCGTTATCATCATCATAATATCTTCAATCGATTTTCCGCTCTCCTGAATCATATCATAAAGCTGATCTATATTAATCCTCCAAAAAATACTTTTAATAGTACTATTTTAATTACTATTTGCCTAAAATTTATTCAAGTATTTTATAAACGTAATTTTTTAACATTCCCAAAAAGTTCTATATTACATAGCATATTATTTAAAAATATGTTCAGACTGTAGGGGCTGTAAAATAAGTCCCTAATTAGGAAGGGGCTGTCCTGAAAACGTAACTCCTGACAGTTCCATAACAAGCATTACAATAAAGCCTACCGATTCTGGTGGGCTTTTACCTTTGTAGAGTCAAATACCTTATTCAATTACGACCTTTACTCCCAGCCGCTCTAACGAACGGACATTTCTTTGTATTATTTTCTCATGATTACAAGTGTCATAATAACCGCATCCAAGTTCCCTGTAAGGCTGTAAGTCTTTTAATATATGATAGATTGCAACGAGCATAGAATGGGCAATTGCAATTAGAGCTCTTTTTCCTCCTCGACGTGAGGCAATTCGTTGATAACGTGAGTAGAAATAACTCTTTTTATTTCGAATTGCAGATCGTGCGCATTCAACAAGTACTGATTTTACATGTTGGTTCCCCTTACGTATCCGAGTGCTCATCTTTTTTCCTGCACTTTCTTTACATTCAGGCACTAAACCCGCCCAAGAACTAAAGTTGGATTGACTTTTAAACTGATTCATTTCGATTCCTGTTTCCGCAAGCAACCGTTCCGCACTTTTTTTGTCACGGAGTTCTCGTTGCTCCCGGTTTGGAATGAAACTTGCTTTTACTAAACCATGACGGACTAAATCAGCAATCCATTCAGCATCTTTCACATCTGTCTTGCGACCTGGAACGCCTTTTATATGCTGGGCATTCACAACAATAACTGGAATGTGCTCCTCTTCAAAGATGTTATATACAGGCTTCCAGTAACTACCTGTACTTTCCATAGCAGCCATTTCACAATCAACTTCTTTTAACCACTGCGTTAACTGTAAAATATCATCAGTCATTGTACCAAACTGACGAATTTCTTTTTTTCTGACACTTATAAAAACACAGGCTACTAACATATTTTTATGAATGTCAATTCCACAACACCGCTTATACAGTACTTCCATAAATATACCTCCTCGATATAGTATAAGCCGATGCAACCTCTTCCATAAATGTTGGCTGTCCTGCGTCCTCATCAAAAAGCGATGGAAACAATAAGTGGTACACTAAGAGGTTGAAAATCAGTCTGTCGCACGGGCTTGATAGCACCAGTCCCCTTACAACTTTATCGGCACCTTTAGTATACCACGATATAGAGCAAAGCCAATATCCAGTTTTCATTTATTGTGGTGAGATTCTCTCATGATTGTCTGTCGGTTAATACCAATTTTTAGTCTCTGATTTTCAGGAAAGAGATACCCCTGTGGAATTCAGACTTTTTCAAAGACTTGAACTTCTACAGGGTTATCTCTTTTTTGGGATCTATTTATTTTAGGGCGCAAAAACCCCTTGTCTTGATTTTAGGAAGTGCTTCCTTCTCGAGGCTGTTTTTTGTTCCTTTTTTCCCTCATATTTCTCGATTTAATGATAAAGGAAGCGGTGATATTTATTGATATTCCGCCCAATTGCATACAACATAAACTCTTTGTATACTTTCTCTGATGAACGATAGTGAAACCGCCAGAAGTTTTCATTTTCTTTCATATCACCAAAATGTCCTTCTGTTTGGATGGAACGGGTCTGGCGTTTTACAATCCCTCTTTCGCTTTGGATATTTCTATTGGACTTTTCTTTCAGTTCTTCCCAACGATCATTGATCTTCATGACCTTGTTACGGCAGTCATTTTTTTGTGCATTATATTTATATAGGTACTTGCTAAGGATTGATTTCAACATAACCAAATCCATTTGCAGCCAGATAGTCTATCTCTGTCTGAAGTTCCGTTTCATCCACGGCTCCTCCCGGCCACCACCAGCGCACTCCCGGTCTGTAATCCATTCCCGGCTGCTTAAATTCCTCACTGCTGATTACACTTCCAGCTGCTGCCTTTGCATTTAATACTTCAAATCCAGGCACTGACCACAGTCCTGCGGCCATGGATACCGCCAGTAAAGCGGCTATTACCTTTTTGCTTTTTCTCATTTTCAGCCCTCCTGATTCTTCTTTTGTTCCCCTGAAGCGATTTGGTACTGCTCCGGTAACATTATCCACATTTTATCACTTTTCTTTTTTCATTCATTGTATATATCTCTGTTTTGAATTGTTTTTTATGACTTTTTGCTATTTATTCTTCCATATTTTCCATTTTTGCTGTACAATAATACTCATATAAGGAAAATATGATTTTAAAAGTTTATGATGAATCGTCATTTCAACCACATAAATAAAGGTTTCGTCGTAAATTATGGAAAATCCTGATTTAAGTATCATGCAAACTATTGAAGAGAAATTAATGGAATTTAACCCTTTGGAAATTGTGTGCAGGGATATGTACCGGACGAAGCACGGGTTAGATCATTGCTCCCAATGGGAGCGGAGACGGCAAATGGAAAAGTTCCGCGAATTCTTCCCGGATGTTTCAGGAGGGACAGATGGGGTATCTCATGTATTAACAGAAGAGATGTTTCATATGGAATCTAATATCGTGGTGATAAAACACTGCCGTTTCCTCCCTCCCCGCCTACATACCCATTCTTTCTTTGAACTGTTTTACATTGCAAAAGGAGAGTGCATCCACACCTGTCATTCCCATGACTATCGCTTGAAGGAAGGGGATTTCTGCTTCTGGGAATTTAATTCTCCACACGAAATTCGTTCCTATTCTGATGATTTTATCGGAATTAATATTTTAATACGGCAGAATTCATTTGATTCTATCTTTTTTGAATTATTATCGGAGCAGAGTTTTCTATCTAATTATTTTAAGAGTATTCTCTATGGAAATACGGATCATCCGATGATTATTTTCAGAACCGGCAGGGATGATCTGATCCGTTATTACATTTACCGGATCTATGATGAATTTCGTGAGAAAGAACCGTATCATCAGAATATGCTCAGCAATTATGTGAATACCGTGCTGATTATTCTTCTGCGGGAACATATCGGAAATGTAATTACATCTCAAAAGCCTTCCTGTGACCAGCGCCTGCTGGGTATTCTGGAATACATACAGAAGAATTACAATACAGTTACTTTCTCAGATGTCTGCCGCCACTTTAATTATTCCTCTTCGTATTTAAGCCGATTAATCAAAAAATCATTCGGACTGTCCTTCTCCCAGATCGTTCAGCATAAACGTATGGAAAAAGCGTGCTGGCTTTTAAAAGAAACGGACATGACAGTCTCTGAGATAGCAGCGGAAATCAATTGTTCGGATGCCAGCCATTTTTGCCGGATCTTTGCAAAGGAATACCACATGCCGCCTGTTAAGTTCAGAGAAATGCAGACCGAACCTCTGCCGCAATCCAGCAAAGTGATATAGAAAAGGTTCATTTTCTAAAAGATAATGGGGAAACGAAAACCCTGACGGTTATGCAGATTTTATTCTGCTTTTAACTGTCAGGGTTTTATTTTTGCCATTTTCAGACTATTTACAAGAGTTATATGTTTCGGTTTTTGTTTATGTCATTTTCTATCTGCTTTTTAAAAGTATTGCCACCGCTTTAAAATTATCTGCAGGCCGATAATACAAAGTATGCTCTTTCAGAGTAACTTCCACCGGTGTATCGGAATAAATATCAGCAAGTTCCCAGGATCTGTCTTCCGGCAGTTCTATCTGAATCATCTCCGGCAATTCCCCATCAAATGTATGCAAAACCAAACAGGCATCACGCTCTTCTCCAGCGCGAAGCAGCCCCTGCCACCCCTGTGGATTTCGCACGCTGTTCATATCCGGACCAAACCTGTAGGATTTACCTTTCTTAATAATACCAGATATTTTTTTATAGAATGCTATACCGGCATCGATCAATTCCCATTGTGGTCCATCCAATTCCGTAACATCACCGGAAATGCACATCCTGCCCAGAAACGTATTGGCTATAGAATAAGCGATTCTCTTTAAAGAATCTTCCTTGCGTATCACAGCCCAGATCTGGCTCTGCCTCGGCAGAATGCAGCGATGGAGATTGGCTGCTATGATAGGAATCTCCACACATTCATGGGCATCTGAAAATGATGCCATGCTGGTCGCCTGCATGAAGCCCGGCTCCAGGCGGTGTCCTCCGGAAGCACAGTTTTCCAAAACGATACCTGGAACCTCTGCTTTTATTTTCTCCAGAAATTTCATCGTTGCTTCGATTTTCTGACGCAGTGCCTCACCCTGGGATTCCGCACCGTCACAGCCGATTCCAATGGTATCATTATAATCAATTTTCATGTAGGTAAATCCGTATTTTTTTAAAGTGCCGATTACCCGTTCAGTGAGATAAGCTTCAACCCAGGGGTCCTGCATATCCCAAAACCTTCTCATATCTGTAGTCAGTACTTTTCCATCCCGTTTCAGCAAATGTTCCGTCATTTGGTATGCCTTGGATGCACGGCCCGTATTTTCAATTTCAAACCAGATTCCAGGCTGTAAACCTGCTTCTTTAATTGCATTTACAGTCTTAGCCAGCCCCTCCGGGAACAGGTCTGCCGATACTTCATAGTCTCCCATACTGATATCCCAGGGCACTCCTTCTTCTTTATACCAGCCGCAGTCAATTACGAAATAGGTGAATCCTTTTCCCTTCACTGCCTCCAATATGCTGCTGATATTCTTATGGGACGGACATCCCCAGGTGGTACAATATTCATTAAATACAATGGGCAGATCCTGTTCTGCCTCAGGTGCCTGATTTGCGCCTTCCTCTCCTGACTTTGTAAGCCGGTAAGAGATGTCATCAATATCCCTGCATTTCCCAACACTTAAAACTGCCTGAGGCGTTTGAAAGCAGGCACCTGCTTCTATAATTTTCATCCAATGCCCAAACTCCCGGTCAGCCAGACCGCCGCTCATGGCAATTCCTTCATCTTTTCTGTAAATTTCCATCTGCCAGGACGCCCCATGTGCAATCTGTGCTCCCCAGAAAATATGGTTTTTCCTGTCTTCCAGAACCAGGTAAGGGAAAAACTTATTCACCGGCATGGATCCTGCCTGCCCAAACCGTTCGCATCGTACCGCATGATCTGCCCATGCCGGTTCTAACTCCAGGCGTTCAATGGGCAGGGATTCCAGGCGGCCTTCCTGACTCCATCTGCTGCGCAGTCTGTGAACTACAATCTGATCGTGGCAGTCACCTTCTATATATGGAGAAATTCCTCCCAGAGAAAAACTTTCGAACATCTCAAGCTCTGCCGGTTCACCGCTGTTATTTTCAAATTCACAAAAGCTTCGGCAGAAGAGGTCACCTTTTGTCCATGTGAGAAAATGGCGGACAACATACCCCCGCTCATCCTTTAAACTGGTAACGACTGTTTGCTTTTTTTCCTCCTGCAAATGTTCCTGTTTCCAAAATTTTAACTGCTGCACCGTCTGGGAATTACGCAGGGTACTGCCCTGTGAATATGCGCCTCCATAGGTATCTCCGGCAACCTTTATCTGAACCAGGGAATCCGGTTCCTGTTTTTTTTCAATATCGGCAGGTGCCGGTTCTGACGCTGGAAGCAGTATGAGTCCGACCTTTTCTTTTTTCTGGTCTGTTACATATCTTGCCGTCATATCGCCAAATAAATATTCTTCTAAAATCTGAATCATGTTTTCACCTCTTTATATAGCTGGTAGTCCGCTATACTGCCACAATAAATGATTTGAAAGATTTATCCAGTGGCATCCTTCCTCATTATTTTCTTTCAATTTTTACCCAATGAATAGCGCAAGATGGCTTGTTCTATTCCAAAATCAGCAGTGTGAAAGCGATTTTCTTTCACACTTAACCAAATGACTAGCACAGTCTGGGTTGTGCTCCTCTGCTATACTGCAAAAATTCAGCCCTTTACAGCTCCTACTGTCATTCCTTTAATAAAATACTTCTGCAGGCAGATAAACAATATCGCTATGGGAAGAACCGATATAACAATCGCCGCCATAGCCGTGGTATAATCACTGGACTGTGCAGAAAACAGGGACTGGATTGCAACTGTCAACGTTTTTAACTGTTTCTTGCTCACATAGAGGCTTGCCAGCAGATAATCATTCCAGATCTGGAATGACTGCATGATTACCAGTGTAGCCATAGCAGGTTTCAGCAGCGGCAGAACGATCTTATAATAAGTTTTAAATACGGAGCAGCCGTCAATACGAGCGGATTCTTCCAGCTCAACCGGCACAGTTGACATGAAACTGTTCATCAGGAAGACACCGAATGATACTCCTGTGGCTATATACATAAAGATAATTCCGATTCTGGTATTTGTCAAATGCATATTGAAACCTATAATGTAGATTGGTAAAAATAATGCCTGGTAAGGAATCAAAATTCCTATTATAAAATAGATATAGCAGAATTTGAAAAATTTGTGATTGCATCTGGCAATTGCCCAGGCAGTTGTTCCGCACAGCAGTGCCAGTATTAATACGCTGATTGCTGTATATAGAAACGTATTTCCAAAAGTTGTTACCAGATTCAGCTTTTTAAATGCCTGTACATAGTTATCCAGGCTGAAATTTTCGGGCAGTGCAATGGGGCTGCTCAGATAGAGCTCTTTTTTTGTTTTAAAGGAATAATTCAAAATCATGAATATCGGTGCCATAAAGACAATTGCACACAGACTCATTACGATTTGAATGATGAAGGTGCTTTTTGTATATGGCTGGGAAGGTGTATCATCTTTTTCTTTTTTTCTTCCTAACATTATGCCTGCACCTCCTTTTTCTTTAATCCTTTAACCTGTATCAGCGCTACCAGAAATAATACCAGGACAAGTGTTACTGACATTGCCGAACCATAACCATACTGCCGCCCGTTAATTGCCGTAGTATAAGTCTGATAAATAATGGATGTGGATGCCCTTCCCGGACCACCCTTTGTGGATGAAACCAACAAATCATACACTTTTAAGGAACCTGTTGTGATACCTACCACGCAGATTGTGATTGCAGGTGCAAGCATCGGAATCGTAACATTAAAAAATCTTTTCACCGCTCCGGCCCCATCCACTTTGGCTGCTTCATAAAGTTCTGACGGAATTGACTGCAGTCCAGCCAGATAAATCAGCATCCAGTAACCGATCCACTGCCAGTTATTCGCTATCAATAATCCTGACAATACTGTTTTCCCGTCTCCAAACAACATAAAGTTGATATTGGTTCCAAGTGCATCATTGATTGCCGGCAGTACATTGGAATACATTTTCAGCCATACAAAACCTACGATGACCGCACTGATCAGGCAAGGCACAAAGAATGCGGTACGGTAAATTTTCTGACCTTTAATTCCACTGTCCAGAGCTACTGCAAATAAAAGTGCTACAATATTCTGGATGACGGTATTGCCAATAGTAAATAATATTGTGAACCACCATGCCGACCTGAAATCGGAATCCTGAAACAGGTCAATATAATTTTTTAATCCTACAAATGGCTTCACCGCAGACATACCGTCCCAGCTGGTGAGAGAATACCGAAATGCCATTAACATTGGTATAATTAATCCGATCGTAAAAATAATAAAACCCGGCAGAACCAGTATCAGGTATTGGCGGAACAGTTTTTTATCCATGCTTTTTTTCTTATATTTAGTCATTATTTCCGCTTCCTTTCATTGAAAAGTGTAAAAGACAGCGGGGGAAAATTCCTTTTCCCCCGAAGCCTGCTATAAAGTGTGCTCCAGCCGGACAGTGCTGTCACTATTGTTAATGTCCGGAAGGAATTAGTTTGCTGAGCTGGCATCTACCCTTGCATCAGACGCTTTCAGGCATTCTTCAAAAGTCTCATCTCCCTGAAGCCATGCTGCGATATCTTTTGCATTCTCTTCCTGGAATCCGCCCCATACCAACTGGTTATTTCCAAGAGTTACGTCTACGATCATACCATCAGCTGCATACTGATCAATATCTTCCTGGCTGGGATTTGTAAAGGTTGGTGATACATCTTTTAACATGGATGCTGTCTTGGTATAGTCATAGATTTCTACTGCAAGATCCTGGTCAGATGTAAGTACATCCAGTACACAGTTGATCGCATTTTGATTTTCGCTCTTTGCACTTGTCATAACTGTGATATTTGGTTCGAATATTAATTTGGAATCTCCGGTCTGATTCGGGAATGGGAAAATGCCAAAGTCAAAGTTCTCATCAATATCCAGGAAATTCTGAATGGACCAGGATCCGGAAACTTTCATTGCCGCTTCGCCTAATACCATTTTTGCGTCACAATCTGTCTGTTCCATGGAGAATGTATTTTCAAATGTGTTGTCAAAGATTAATTTGTTATTCTGATAAGCCGCCTGCATTTCTGTGCTGTCGCTGAAGGATACTTCTCCTGCCCTGAATTTATTTCCCCATTCAGGATCTTTGTTAAATACATCATTCATGGCAAACTGCATGGTTACATTTCCGATAGACCAGGTATCCACCATATGGCTTGCAAATGGGGTAATGTTTTTCGCTTTACAGTCGTCAATTATTTTCTGCAGGTCGTCCATTGTCTTAGGAACTTCCCATCCGTTGTCTTTGAACATAGTCTTGTTATAATAAACACCCTGGTAAAGTGCATTGTAAACCATACCATAAGTCTTGCCGTCAATCGTTACATTTTCTCTGGCTGCATCCAGCCCTCTGTCCAGGTATGTACTGTCGATTTCTCCCAACACACCCTGGGGTGCATAAGTGGCTACATCCTGAGCCTTTCCGATCATGATATCCGGCAGCCCTGACTGCATGTACTGCTGCATTTTAGGCTGAAAATCATTTCCCCAGTCTACACATTCCCATTCCAGTTTAACATTTGGGTATTTCTCAGCTAATGCTGCATCAATCATATCTTCAATACCTGCATCCGTGGTTGACTGTCCTGCCAATACGGAAAGGGTTACTTCTTCCTCCGGATTAACAGCTGCTGCACTGCCCTCTGCTTTTGTCTGGGGTTCTGCCGCATCTGTCTTTGCTTCTGTCTTCGCTTCCGTCACGGCATCTGTCTTTGCTTCTGTTTTCGCTTCTGTTTTCGCTTCTGTCTGCCCCTCTGTCTTCGCCTCGCTTTTGGCTTCTGTTTCCTTTGCTCCTCCACCGCAGCCTGCCAGCATGGAAGCTGTCATAGATGTAATTAACATAAAACTGATCACTGTTTTCTTCTTCATTTTTTATTCCTCCTTAGGACTTGTCTTTGTTATGTCTAAATTATATCTTTTTCAATTAGGTGGGAGGTAGGACAAAACGGAAAAAATAAGTTGTACAATTTTGAAAATTAAAAATCTTTTTGTTTTATGTGTTACCAAAAACCGGGAGCCAGTTCATGTATCACCATGAACCGGCTCCCGTTTATGCACATCTTATTTCAATTTGATACTCTTAACAGCCGACCAGCTGCCATTGACTTTTTCCCTTTTACGGTACGGTACCCCCGCACTTTTACATAATAGGTTTTGCCTTTTTTAAGATTTTTTATGGTATATCCGGTACTGCTCTTTTTCACCTTAACCGTTTGATATCCGGAGCTTTTTTTGGTGGAGTAAGCAATCTGGTAACCGGAGGCACCACTCACCTTTTTCCAGGACACGCGCAGACTGGTGGATGATGATTTTTTCAGAGTTACAACAGGTGCCGCTACTTTTGTCTTCACACTTACTATGTTGGAATAATCGGAGTACTTTGTCTGACCCTCCGCTTTTTTGTATGCTTTTACTTTATAGTAATAGGTGCGGTTAAACACACGCCTGGTGTCTTTATATGTTATGACAGAGCCTTTGGTGATGGTTTTTACCTTGTTGTATTTTCCTTTTTTCGTTGTGGAGCGGTAAATGACATAGCCATCCGCATCACTGACTTTATTCCATTTTACCTGAATACTATTATAACCAGCCGATGACGCTTTTACCTTTGGTGACTGAACTGCTTTATCCGGTGAAGGTTCCGGTTGCGTAGTTTTCTCCTGAATATACAGATCTACATTTGCAGTATATCCCTGATAGCCTATGGTAAGGGTTATTTTACCGCCTTTACCTGAATCAAATCCCGCTATCGTATAATCGGATACCGTTTTGGTGGTCCCGTCACTGTAAAGCGCAGTCACCCACAGAGAGGATTTATCAAATGCTTCCCCGGTCATATAGACTGCCTTATTTACCCATGCAGTAATATTCCTTAATACAGGATCCGGTATTGGTGCTACCGATACTTCTACTGTAAATGCTGCGGATTTACCCATATAAGAAACCGTGATTTCTTTCGTTCCCGCGGTATCAAAATCATACCCGCTTAAGGTATACGCATCATCTGCCAGCACTTTTTTATTTCCTTTTGTATCCTCAGCTGTAACAACAAGTCCGGACGGATCAAAACCGTCTCCTACATAATAAGACATCCGGTCCGGCGTCTTCGTAATTTCAATACGGGCGATTGCGTTCAGCTTATCTGCTGCATTTTCCAGGCGGCTTTGAACTGCTTCCACACTCTCCTGGCGTACCTGGTCTTTATTCAGAATAAAGGCTGCATTTTCCATAGAGATCAGGAACTCGTTCCAGTCCTCATCAGATGTAATTCCCTGTCCGGTCTCCTCTTCATAATGCTCATATTTCTTAAATAAACTATCCAATTCATCTTTATGGACTGCTTTTTCCAGTTTTTCTACTGCTAATTCCAGATCGTAGAGTGCATTATTCACATCATTCATGGTAATATCATCAGAACCAATGATCCCTTCGGCATATTCATAAGCACTGGCAAACGCTGTCCAGGTATCCTGATCATAGTCTTCTTCCTTCAGATCATAATATTTGTCAACTGCTGCCTGTAATTCGTTGGTATCCGCCTGATTCATGATATTGATGTAGCTGATCACAGGTCCCCAAACGGCATTTGCTGCACAGGAAGTCTGTATTACCAGCTGACCGTTTTCATCTGGTGTGGCCTTTGCTTTAATGATATATGGATTGTTGGAATCATTAGAAGCCTTAAAACCGTCTTCAATTACTTCGTTATTAAATGTCAGCTTCATTGTTCTGGGGTTCCCTGCATTTGTCCAGTTAGCCGGCACATAATATCCCACTTCCACATCATAAGTGGTTCCTGCATCCAGGTCAAACTGATATTCAACTCCTATATCGTCCACACTCTGATCCTTCGCATAGCGGAATGATTTGGATTTGGGTGATGCATCGGTAGCACCATCATTTTCACATGGCCATGTCTTCTCACCGGTTAAGAGATTCGGATACCGGTCATTATACACATAATTATCTACCACGCCCCATTTGTATCCGGTTGCGGGATCTTCCCCATAGAACTGGTCTGTTACCGTATTTCTGGAACCAAAGCTGTCTCCCGAACTTACCGTAGATGGGTCAACATCTCCCGCATTTACTGCGTATACATACTCCAGCTGTTTCTTCTGGGTTTTATAATCTTTAACTTCATAATAAGCTTGCACATCCATGTCTTTCTGCACATCGGTGATGCGGACAATTCCTCCATCTGCCGTCAGCTGATCCATGATACTTTCTCCACCGGCAAAAGCTTCCGTTAGAGAACACCCCTGATTAGCTGTAAAGGTCAGTATTACGTCCTCTCCTTTTTGTACATTAGTTCTGTCTGCGTTTACCTGGCCTCCGTCTGTAGACTTTGTGGTGACTTTACAGGTAGTATTTTCTTCCACAGCAGTTTCACCTGTGGTTTTATAAATTTCAAACTTATCAAAATTGGGGGTGTAATTTGTCAATACGCCATAATCAATGTTCTCCGGACGGTGTTCCCATTTTCCTTCTTTCAGCACTCCATTTGTAACGACCTTGGAATTGTCATTGAAAATACGAATTGTATTATCTCCGGCTTTCAGGCTTACATCTACTACCTGTGCACGGAATGTTTCATCGCTGTAAGTATTTCTGAATACATATTTTACTGCTTCACCGCTGTTTACAGAGAAGGATGCATAGCGTTCCGTCATCTGTGCATTATAGTCATGCTTTCCAAACAGCTCACCGCTGGATTGATAAACAGCCATTTTATAAGCGCCGTCTTCGGGCACATTTACGTGAAGTACCAGACTGTTCTGATCTGCAGCTTCTCCCAGGTCTTTCACACGTCCCAAACCAAGGATGGTAAAGTCTGGATCATCTTCCGGAATTAATTCTACGCTGTTTGCAGCCTTAATACCGCTTACATAACCGCCTTCTGATGCAAATGCCTGTACATTCCGGCTGTTTCCCACTTCTGCTGCTCCTGTCAGTTCTCCCGATTCTGCCTCTACCACGGATACTGGCTGGCTGTCTCCGGCAAGTCTTACATTTACATAATCCAGATTTACGCTGCCGTCAGCATCAATATCCAGTATGTTAATTCCTTTTTGCAGGAAAACGGTCTGGTATGCTTTCATCCAGTTATCACCGGTTGCCACAAGTGCAATGGATGCCCGCAGATTGCCCAGGTTCACTGCATCATTATCAATATAAATATTGGCTGTCCCATCCTGTTCTGCCGAATAATTCAGGGAAATGGTATACATACCGTTTTCAGGAACGACTACGTTAAAGCGGACACCGCCGCCCTCTGTAACTTTGCGGTCTCCAAGTCCGGTTATATAGCCTCTTGCGCCTTCCTTTACTGTTGTAAGGGTTGTCTGCTCACCCATCAACTCATTAAATTCTCCCAGTTCCGCTTCATATGTCGTATTATACTGGGTATCTTCTTCCTCTGTTCCTTTGTAAGTCAGGTAAACACAGTCCGGAGTCGCCTTACCCTGGCTGTCGGAACCTGCAATTTTCAGTGTATGGTTACCGGCTGTCAGTTTCAGATACGTGCTGTACATACCTCCCATTGACCAATGCAGGGTATTGGGAAGCTCCATTTGTATCGTTTCATTGCCATCAACGGTCAGAGTCTGAATCGCCGTATATGGCGTGTTCTTGTCCGGATCTCCGGTATTTACACCGGTTGCCGCAGAATAAACCATATCGTATTTATAGTAACCGTCTTTTGGAACAGATACATTTAAAGTTACACTGTCATTTGCGGTGTCTACGTAATCCACTTTTTTTCTGTTGGAGCACGCATAGAACTGATCCGCACTTCCAATTTTGGCATTTCCGCCCAGAATACCATCTTCTGCCTCATACAGTGCTTTCCAGGTGCTGCTAAGAAGCCCGGCTGCCTCATCATCACTTGCCTGAGTCACCGTTACACGGTATCCGCTCATAGAATTCATGTCGCTCATGGGAATTGTTACGGTTCCGTTCTCTACAGTCGCAGCGCCTTCTTTTACCGTACGCGGCTCATCTGCAACACCATGGAAACCGGTGTAATCCGTAGCTTCTACCTTTACATGGACTTTTGACGTCTCACCAAAAGTCTGTGTACTGTCTAAGTTGTCCAGCACAATATTTGCATTTCCGCTTTTTCCGCCAAAAATAACATTTGCGCTTTTTTTGTTCTCATCAATGGATGCCGCACCATAAAAATCAGATTTTTCTGCGTTGGATGTCTGGACATTCAAATAACTGCCCGACATATCCCCATACCATTTGAACAGCCACCATGCTCCGCTGCCCTCGTTGTTATCCGCGGCAAGGCCATTTAAGTTATTGGAAAAGTGCCAGAACGGAAGGCATCCGGCAACATCGTAATCCTCGAACAAGCCTATCCAGCGAACCAGATTGCCGGGTGAGGCGCATTCATAACGGTCTGCATACTCATTAATTACAATTTCCCTTGGGGTAATATCCACCCCGTATTTCTCCTGGTTTTCCTCGGTAAGGTACTTCGCCTCAAGACTGCGGTAATGATCGTACTCATTGCCAAAGTTGTTAAACTGCCAGGTGGATAAGTCGTGCCAGGAGATAATCTGCGGCATACAGCTATGTTCTACGCAAAACTTAATGTATTGCTCCATAACTGAATTATTGTAGCCAGCCAGGTTAAGCCCTGCTGTCTTTGGTTCTGTCTCTATGCCGTTTTCCCGGTATACTTCTCTGAGGGCGTTAACCATGTCATTCCAGAACCAGAACATACTATTCCAGCCTGTTACCTTATTTCCTTTGTCATCATGATATTCGCCTACCCAATTTTCACTGGGTTCATTGTATAATACATAGACTGCTTCATCCTGGATACCCTGATCGATACAAGCCTGAGCCTGCATTTTCAGAATTTCCAGATAGTACTCTGTACCGGTAAACTCATAGAACCAAAGGGCATAATAATCCGGTACATAGATCTGAATATGCTTGCCGCCTGAATCCAGAAATGTCTTCGCCGTATCCAGAACATCACCGTTGGGATGCTGCATGCCATTTGGCGCTTTCTGCACAGCCGTGTTGGGTTTTAACGGTGTAATCATATTGGATGTTGGAACCTGGTCATCTCCCTGTCCGTAAAGCCATCCGGTAGCCCCATGCTTCAGTGCCCGCCCTTGCGAGGACATATCCACCGTTAAAACAGGACTGTTTTCATTACCTGCAGCCTGCGCCGTCAAAGACGCCGTGGGTACTCCCGATGTCACAACCATAGCTGCTGCTAAAACTGCCGACAATAGTTTCTTAACTGCTTTCTTCTTCATTTTCTTCCTCCTTGCAATTTGATAGCTTTATTTTAACAGCATTGCAAAATGTTCTTGTAGGACAAAATTGAAAAACAGACTTGTACTTTCTTGTGAATATTTGGAAAATTCGGTGGAACACTAAGGTGTGTTGACTCACTCAAAGAACAGTCGTATATAAAACAGGAGGTGACCCCATGACAGATAATGAATTATTGCAGGCAATCACAAGCATCATACAGCCAATGAAAGATAATATTGAAAATATAAAGGAACAACTGGCATCTATGGAAAAAACCGATGATGAATTACAGGAGAATCTGAGCAGGGTGGAGAAAAATATCTTAGAATCGCAGCAAAAAATAAATGAATTTGACCGGCAGAATTAGAATCTGTTTGGATTTCCGCGGTTTGAAGTTTATTTATTGATATTGTTTGTATGTATGTATATAATTAGAGATGATGAGAATAAGAAGGCGGTTTACGCATTTGCAGCTTAACCCGCTGATGCTTAAAATCCGGTGGTATTACCTTCTGTTAGCTCCACATTGGTTTACTCTATTGGTAACAATAGCATTATGAACGGATTGCGCGGGGTTAGCGGCAGCGTAAAAGATAAATATGGATTTAACCGGATAATTTCAGCCTTGAAATCAAAATAATTATCATGCCACTGCTGTCCAGCGGTAACACAAAAACCATTTTTGGTGAAGCAGAATTACATTGCCAGAAAAAAACAAATAGCTTAACGACGGTTTTGAAACGATCAAAGCCGCCGTTTTTATTTTATAAAGCAAGAACTTGTGTAAAAAACTCATTTTAACCCACCCGGAAAAACAGCAAGAATGATTAAAAATAAGCCGTACATTTTTGTTATAATCTTAAATTATTGCAGTTGAAAGGAGGAGAAAGAATGCAGAATAAGAGCATTGAAAAAATTATATCCGCTATTGATTATATCGAATCACACTTGTCAGAAAAAACCGATCTGGATGTGGTTGCTAACGCCGTCCACTATTCAAAGTACTATTTACACCGCACATTCACTACCAGTGTCGGTCTTACTATTCATGAATACATCCAGCGGAGAAAATTAACAGAAGCAGCTAAATTATTGGTATTTTCTGATAAATCGATATTGGAAATTGCCCTGATTGCAGGATATGAGAGCCAGCAGGCATTTACAAATATTTTTACTGCGATGTACAAGCAGCCTCCTAATAAATACAGGGAAAACGAAAAATTTTACCCGCTGCAATTAAAATTTGAGTTTAAAGGGAGGTATCATATGCTTCACAGTGATAAAAAACCTGCATGGGAAGTTACTTTTGCATCAAAAGAAGATATTCCATGCTGGATGGATTTAGTCCGGCTTGTTATTGATGGTTTTCCTCATTTGTATGAAGAAGAATATATTCAGGTACTTAAACAGCGAATCGACACAAAGCAGGCATTGATCTTAAAAGATGGCGGAATTGCAACGGGAATTATGCTTTTTTCTTATCAGAACGGAAGCATTGATTTCATGGGGACCCACCCGCTCTATCGTAAAAAGGGCGTTCCCAAGGCTTTTCTGGATAAAGTAATGAGTGAACTGCTAAAAGGGAAAGACATCAGCATTACCACCTACAGAGAAGGTGACAGGGCGGACACCGGACATCGCAGAGAAATTCTGGAGCTGGGTTTTGCAGAGGCGGAGCTGTTGGTAGAATACGGCTATCCCACTCAACGATTTGTATTGCCGGGGGAGGGGAAAAATGTCTAACGATCTGAATAATGAAATTCCTTTTCCGGATGAAATCACCCACCTGGCTGAAATTAACGAAAAACTGAAAGACGCTCTGCAGGAAGCGGAATCGAAAGTAGACCGGCTGGATAAAGACTATATGGAAGCCAAACGCTACATGGCAGATTACCGTGGTGAAATTGACCCCCACGAAATGTTTCAGAATGAACTTGCTTTAAAGCAAATAGACCACATTGGAGCATTTGCGGTAGGAGTACGGGATAAAATATACAAACTGAAAGATTCCCCATATTTTGCCCGCATTGATTTTTGCCCGGAAGAAGAAGACCATGCAATGAAGCATTATATTGGCCGCTTCACATTCAGCCATGAGAATAAACTCCTTGTCTTCGACTGGCGTGCGCCCATAGCCGGCATGTTTTATGACTATGAGACAGGTCCTGCAGGATTTGATGCCCCCTCCGGAAGGGTAAACGGCAATTTAACCCGCAAACGCCAGTTTAAAATCAAAAATGGGAAGCTGGAGTATGCTCTTGAAAGCTCCGTTAATATTCAGGATGATGTCTTACAACGGGAACTTAG
Source organism: Robinsoniella sp. RHS (assembly GCF_001029355.1). NCBI lineage: Bacteria > Bacillati > Bacillota > Clostridia > Lachnospirales > Lachnospiraceae > Robinsoniella > Robinsoniella sp. RHS. The sequence goes on along the minus strand of NZ_JNGB01000035.1, from coordinate 45,766 downwards.
CCACACCTCAGATGAAAAGATGAAATCTATTATTTCCACTATTCAAAAAGATCAAAACCGCATTATCCGAAATGAAAAATCCGGAACATTGATCATCCAGGGTGTTGCCGGGTCAGGAAAAACCTCTATCGCACTGCACCGGATTGCTTTTCTGCTCTATCGATTTAAAGACCGGCTGTCCGCCAAAAATATCACGATACTATCCCCTAATAAAGTTTTTGGCGATTATATTTCCAGCGTCCTGCCCGAGCTTGGAGAGGAACCTATTTATGAATCCGGATTTGCTGATATCGCTGAAATTCAGTTAGAAGGAGTGATTGGATTTGAACCTGACCATGATCCGCTGGAGTCAAAGGATGAATCCTGGAACAGAAGAGTCCGTTTTAAATCAACACTTGAATTTGTCCGGCTTATGGACAAGTATATCGGACAGATGCATGACCAGATATTCCAACCCACAGATTATACTTTTGGACCATTTACCGCTAAATCTAATTGGATACATGCACGCTACCATGCCTACGGCAGCTACCCTGTAAAGAAGCGTCTGAGAATGATCGCAGAAGATATCCGTGACCGCTTTGAGACCGATAATATCATGGAACATGATTTACCCAGGATCAACTCCATACTGAAAAGTCTGAATACTATGCTTAAAATTAAAAATACACTTTCACTATACCGGGAATTCTACAGACAGCTGAAAGCTTCGGACATGCTTGTAATGGCGTCCGGCAAGACTCTGGAATGGGCCGATGTATATCCATTTCTATACCTTCACGGGGCATTTGCCGGGTTGCAGGAAAGTAAAAGGATCAAACATCTGGTTATTGATGAAATGCAGGATTACACGCCCATCCAATATGCGGTCATCAATATTTTGTTTAAATGCCAGAAAACAATACTGGGGGACTTTGGCCAGTTTATCAATCCAAACCATGTGCATACATTGGAGGATTTAAAGGCATTATATGAGGATGCCGAACTAATCGAACTAAATAAAAGTTACCGGTCTACATATGAAATTATAACCTTTGCCAAACGCATACAGCATGTGATATCCCTGGAACCTATGGAACGCCACGGTGATTCCCCTGGCCTGATACAATGCAGCAGCAGCTCAAACGAAATCAAACGAATCCAAATGGAAATTGAACAGTTTCTGAAACGTGAAAATGCTTCTCTTGGAATCATAACCAAGACAAATCAGGCAGCAAAAGTTCTCTATGACCAGCTTGCAGCAACTTGCCCTTGCCCTATACATCTGATTACACCGGAAAGTACTAATTTTATTAACGGGGTATCCATCACCTCTATCCAGATGTCAAAAGGTCTTGAATTTGATGAAGTCATCATTCCTGAGGCAGACAGGAAAACCTATACTACTGCATATGACAGAAACCTGCTTTATATTGCCTGCACGCGGGCGATGCACCGTTTGACGCTGATGTTTGTGGGGGAGATGACCGAATTGATTGGAAAAAGGGATGACTAACGTAAAATTTTATTCGCCTTGATGAAAAATATAAAAAGAGAACACTACTTTGTGTTAAACTGTATTAGGCGACCAAACCAAATACATACAAAAGAAGTGTTCTCTATGATTAACAGTATAATATATTTTGAAGAAAAATGCATCCATAAATTTATAAAATTGGAAAAACCTAAAATGAAACTAATCTATTTTTCACGTCTTACTCTAACTCATAAACACTCCCATAAGATACTTTATATAATAGTGTACTGGTTTTAAAATTTTTATTTTTAGATAAAATTTTATTGACCATCTTATCCTGATTTAATGAGTCACTTACATAAACCTGCATCTTATCAAAACCTGTAATATCTATATTCTCTAGTTTCTTAAGATTCTTTTTTGATATATAAATTATTGATTCATTATAAGATAATTCAAAATAACTTCCCATTAGCTTCCACTGCTTACCATCATAGATGCAAATCATTGGTTCATCTTTGTGTTGTTTTGCGATATCAATTATATTCTCTTCCTCCAGAAATAAATAGGACATCCCTTGTTTATAACTGGAATAAAAAGATAATAAACATATAAGGCTGACTATGGTCAATACTATAGTGTTTGCCCTGCCTCTGAATATGGTTATCATACTACGAAATAAAATGCCTGTAAGTCCGATTATAATAAATGGATAAATACAGAATATATAACGAGGTGTCTGGAATGGAGATATTTTAATGACCAATATTGTATATGCCAAAACAGTGAAAATAACCATCATCACTTTGCCTTTAAAAAAACAAACTACAGTCTTCTTTTTCAAGTCTTTTATATTCATTAAAATTGCTATTACCGCTAATATTATTATAATAAATGCAAAAATTCCAAACTTATTCCCAAAGAAACTATTTTTGAATATCTCCAAATATTTATCAAGGCGCTCAAAAAAATCTCCTCCTTTAGCAAGGTTTTCAAATGACTGCTCTCCCCTGTAACCATCGCCAAAGATTTGATTAAGCATTGCTGGAAATACTGCTATGGATATTATCCCTGCCGCAGCAAGGGTAAAAATATACCCAACCACATCCTTCCATCTTTTTTTTATCAATAGATTTATTCCAAAATAAAGACAAAGAAAAACAAAAATATAAGAAAATAGTATTGTGTCAATGTCCCCAGAACTGTAATACACAATAAAGCCACATAAAAAATTTTATCCAGCTTCTTCTTGTCATAGTATAATAAGAATAGCCACACCACCGCTAATATCCAAATATTTAAAAGGATATACATTCGTAAAAACATGATACTGTTAATGACGGCCGGACATATTGAAAAAAGAACTGTAGACAAAAAAACTGCTTTTTTATCTTTTAAAAGTTCTTTTGACACTAAATAAACCAATATTGTCACAACTAGAGAAAAAAATATATTAACTCCTAATCCTATCCATTTTGTAAATACCTCAGGAAGAAAAGAAGAAATTGTGTGTATAAAAAAATAGTACAATGGTGGATGGACATCTTCTGCCTGGTTCCTCCAAACCATCTCATAATCAAATCTGTTATCCTTATTAGTTGTATAATGTTCTGTAAATGGACTGCCGCCAGAATAGATTCTGCCATCTTCTATGAAGTCATTGGCACGTTCCTGACCGTTAGATAATGCATATGTATAAAATTCATCTATGTGAAATCCTACTTTTTGATTCCCAAAATAAATATAAATTAGGCTTTGCAAAATAAGAACCACTAATATGCCTACAATTATTTTACCATGTTTTTTCTTTTCCATCAGATATTTACTCCGTTATTATTTTTTCTATTATCTGTTTTCCTGGAGCATGTTTTAGAAATTCTTGCACCAGTCTGACCTTCCCACCTGATGGGATCAGCCAGAACAGCATTTTTCTTTACAAACAAAATTGAACGTTCCTTCACTTTCAGATAGGCATTGGCCATATATTGTCCTAGTATCCCTATACAAAATAATTGAATACCACCAATAAATAAAGTAATACAGGCCAAAGATGGCCAGCCAGCAACCGGATGGCCTTATAATTTTAACACTATTTTTTAACTCTCACCAGACAATTTTTCTTACAGAATGCTATACCGTATTTAATAATATCTTCATACCCTTCTTCTATCAGTTCATCATCATAGTGTTTTACTTCAATCTGATTCAAGGCTTCCTGGCACTTATCTTCCATCTTCCGGGGACTGGCAGTGCACTTTAATTCTAGGATGACGGCCTTTTCGTTAAAATCCGGATGACGAATGATAATATCACTGCGTCCATCTCCACTTTCCCTGTTTGATTTGACATAATAATCACTCATTCCGGAAAGGCATCCCAACAGAAATCCATGATAAAAGTTTTCATTATAATCTTCGTAGCTGATGGTATCTCTTAACAGCTGTTTTAATTCCTGCTCGACCTCTGCCTCATCTGATTTGATAATTGCTAAATACAAATTCTGTAAATTTCTGGATTGAATCATTTCCTGAAACCATCCCATTATCTTGTGTCTGAAAATGTAAGCTACTTCTTTATTTGGTATTTTCAATGTTATGAAATGATCTCCGTTATCATCAAATCTTTCACTTACCTTTTTGAGATACCCTGTAAAAAACATAAAATTCCATAGGTTATTGGTACTGTTGTATATTTCATCATAAGTGACATCTTCATGTACGGGCTTCTCTATTTCATCTCCCTGCATTAACATTTCCAGATCGCTCTTTGTCTGGAGATCATTTGCCTTTTCTACCATTGTACGGACTATTGAATTGGAACTGGTTGTTCCCCAATAGGATATGGGAAAACCATGTGACCCATAGTAACTGTCCTTTACATAACGCACGATACTCCAAGGATTATAGACTTCTGTGTTTCCAAACAAGTAACCGTCATACCAGTCTTTGATAGTTTCCTTCTTTTCTTCCAAACCATAATACTTCAACATATCATCCATTTCAATTTCTGTAAAACCAAAATGCTCTGAGTAGTGCACACTTAGGATTGAAATTATTTCCAGATTATTTAAGCCTGTAAAAATGCTTTCTTTTGAGATGCGCAGACAGCCTGTCATTACGGCAAATTCCAGATATTTATTAGTTTTTAACGCCGATTCAAATAAGGATCGAACAAAAGAAACCATTTCATCGTAAAATCCTCTGAAATATGCATTTTCCAAAGGAACATCATATTCATCGATCAGTATGATTACCGGCGTCTGGTAATACTCATACAGACACTTGGATAAAAGCTGTATGGAATCCAGATAAACACCTGTATCACCTTCTGCGTCTAATATCTTTAGAACACGGTCTTTTTCTGCTTCATATTTGAGTACTTCTTTCCTGTGCCTCTGAAATTCACTTGAAATTGCTCTCTTAATGCTCAAAATAGCATACTCAAAGTTTGCTTGTTTTGCACCCTTTAGTGTAAGATTAATGACGGGATACTTTCCTTGATATTTCATGTATTGTTCCCCGGTCCGGGCAATCTTTAAATCTAAAAAGATTTCTTTATTATTTTCTTCCGAAATTTCGAAGAAATATTGTAACATGCTCATATTCAGGGTTTTACCGAATCTTCTTGGCCTTGTGAATAAGTTTACTTTTCCTTTTAGATCCAGGAGTTCTTTAATCATTATACTTTTATCTACATAATAGAATTTTTTTGTTATCATCTCACAAAAATCCTCTACACCAACCGGTAATTTTTTAAGTTCCAAATACCCACCTCATCTCTATCCAACATATTTATTTGCAATCATTATGACTTTTCTATAAGTGTCATATTCTTCTTAACATATGCTGCACTATATTATTAATTATAAACATTATACCATTCTCTAATCAATCTGAAAAGGGAGACATCTGATTCTAATTTAGCTATCATTTAACCTATAATCTAACTTATAAACAACCTATAATCTAACCTATTATGTGATAAAATATAATCAATATTTTCAGCTACTCATTCAATACGCACTCTCCTCCCGTTCCCGATCCGCATATGCCAATACTTCATCCAGGGTTTTCTCACCCTGAAGCCATAAAAGCTGCTGGGCAGCCAGATCATTCTGAAAGGACCAGACAAACTGAGAGTTGCCCAGGCTCACTTCTACGACCTGGCCATTTTTCTCATATCTGTCTATGTCATCCTGAATCCTGCTGCGGCTGGCCGGTTCTACTCCTTTTACGACTGAAGCCGTCTGGGTAAAGTCCAGAATTTCACGTTCCAGTTTTTCGCTTGTCAGCAGGGTGTTGAAGATATCGTTAATCAATTCACTGTGCTTTGTTTTGGAACTTTTCATAAAGGTCATGTTTGTCTCCCTGATAAGCCGGGCATCACCATTTTCATTGGGAAATGGAAAGATTCCCAGCTCCATATTCTCGTTATACTGGCTCGTAAACTGCATGGACCAGGATCCGGTCAGATACATTGCAGCCTGTCCTTGCGTAAACCGGCTGTCACTTTCAAACTGATCAATCAATAGTGCGTCCTGCCAGCTGGCATCCAGTATCATTTTGTTATAAGACAGGCAGCGTCTTATAACCGGGCTGTCTGCAAAGTTAACCCCACCCTGCCTGAACCGGTCTCCCCATTCAGGTGTGCTGCTGAATATTTCATTCATAAAGAACTGCATGGTCATATTTCCCACTTTCCAGCTCTCCCTGAAATGGCTGGCAAAGGGTGTTACACCATTTTCTTTTAGAACTTTTATAATATCACTCAGCTCTTTCTGTGTTTCCGGCACTATCTGATTATATTTTCTGAATATCTCTTTGTTATAAATGACTCCCTGATACCAGGCATTATATGGCATTCCATACACGGCACCGTCTACCGTCACTGCTTTTAACGCTTCTGCTCTGATTCTGTCTGTATAATCCTTTGGCAGAACAGACAGATTCCCGGTATGGGCATATGCCTGAACGTCCTGTGCTTTTCCAATCATAATATCGGGAATGTCTCCTGCTGCAAACCTGCCCTGCATTTGGGAATTGAATTTTTCTCCCCAATCCACGCACTCCCACTGGAGTTTTACATTTGGATATTCTTCAGCGATAACTTCATCAATCATATCTTCTATACCTGCATCGGAAGTCGATTGTCCCGCCAGAACCGTCAGCAAAATCCCGTCTTCGTCCTGATGGTACACCGGCACTTCCTTCTGCCCGCATCCTGTAAGAAACAAAAGGACAGCTATGCACATCAGGATTATTTTTTGGCATGTTTTAAAATTGCTTTCCGTTGGCTGTACATCACAGTTTGCAGGAGAATTTGCCCGCATGAAGGGGATGCTGCGGGCTGTTTTTTTGTATACATGATATTCTCTCATACTTCCCTCTGTCCGGTAATACCCGTTCTGTAGTCTCTCGGACTTTTCCCCTCCACTTTCCGGAATACACGGCTAAAATAAGTGTAATCATCGTACCCAACCATAAAGGCAATTTCGGTAAGGCTTACCTCTTTATTATCCATAAATTCTTTTGCCTTTTCAACTCTTAATCGAGTGATATAGACCATTAAATTTTCCCCTGTTTCCTGCCGGAACATCTTGGAAAAATAGGAACTTTCCACATTGAACTGCTGAGCAAGAGAGGACAGGCTCAATTCTTCAAAGTAGTTGCTGTCTATAAACTGTACTGCCTGTTTTACTACACTTCGTATAGAGTCTGTTGCAGCTTCTCCCTGATTGGTGACGGCAAACTCTATAATGTCACAAAGCACTTCACACAGCACATCCGCATCCAGAAGTTCGATGATCTTATCTGCCACATCTGCCATATTTTCCATATCCATTAATTTTTTCGGATTTCCCTGCTCTGCGGTATAATCTGTAAAAATATTAAGAATTTTCTTGACTGTCTGCTTTACCTCCAGATATTCCCACTTTTCTTCCTGACATCTTCGCAGTCCAATAGTATCAAAGATCAATTGTTTTAACGCAGATTTATTTCCCCTTTGCAAGAGACTCTTAATCTGTTTTTCATACTCACTGCTCAACTGGTTATGAACCTTTTTCTGGTTTTCCGTGCCCCTGCCGGCAATGAGAATCTCATTTCTATTTTCGTAAATTCTGGTCATAAACAGCGCCACGGTCTGAACATATGCCATATGTATGCTGTCCATGGTATAGCTGTGCTCACTGATGCAGGCTGTTACCGGAGAATTCGCTGCCGGTGCAAGATATATGATAAGTTTTTCAGCCGCCTTCTTCAATTCTTCATTTTCGATTTCAGAAACTACAATAAACTCGTTGGATCGGAAAATATGATTAAATACCATAGAGCTCTCTTTTGAAACAATATTTTTGATTTCCTTTTTCACATGATAAGAAAGCTTATTCATATCATATTGATACTTCTTCATAAGCTCATTCAAGTTATGTATTTTAATCAGCATCAGGCTTGCGCCTGCAAAATTAATTTCACTGTTCATAGTAATGGTTGGTGTAAACGGCGTATCTTCCCGCTCCACCAAAAGGCTGAATTCACGGTCCTGTATCAGCGAGGCTGCTTTTAGCAGCTTCATTTGCCGTTCTTCTTCCTCCTGTTTTGCACACCTGCGGGTGCTGATAATTTCAAGCGCCTTCGACAGCGCATTTACCAGATCGATTTTGGTCACAGGCTTTACCAGATAGTTTATTGCCCCTGACATAAATGTATCCTTTACATATTGAAAATCATCATACCCACTTATGACGAAAGTAATTATATCAGGGTATTTGTCTTTGATAATGGACAGAAGTTCTACTCCATTTATAAAAGGCATGTTTATATCGGTTATCAGTATATCCGGCTCTTCCAGTTGGATTTTATTTAACACATCTTCCCCGTCTACTGCCGGTTCCATAAACTCTAAGGAATATTTCTCCCAACATATCATATTCCTTATTTTCTCCCTTGTCCAATACTCATCATCTGCAATCAGGACTTTATAGGCTGCTGCATCCATGAACTGACCTCCTCCATTTTTACTCTTGGTATTTTCAGATATATTCTGGTTCCTTTTCCCACCTCACTTTCCACATGGATTCCATACTCTCTGCCATACAGCATTTTCATACGGGCATTAATATTATTTAATCCGATGGAGCTTCCTTTTTCCACCAGGTTAATATCGTTTTTCTCCAGAATCTCATTCACTTTTGCAGCATCCATTCCAACTCCGTTGTCCTGCACACTGATCCATAAATTTCCCTCCCGCACCTGGGCGCAGACTATAATCTCCTTGTCCCCCCTGGTGTTGCGCAGTCCATGGTTTAAAGCATTCTCCACTAATGGCTGTATAGAAATTCTGGGAACTGTATCCTGAAGCACTGTTTCATCTATATCAAAGCTATATTTTACATTATCCCGCATCCTTACATTCATAACATAAACATAATTTTTCAGATGCACAATTTCTTTTGCTACCGTAGAAAAGGGATTTTTCATATCCAGGCTGTACCGGAAAATATTAGAAAGGGACTGGCTGAGTCCACTGACTTCGGGACAATTCTGAATCTGAGCGATACTGCTCATGGTGTCCAGGGTGTTGTACAGGAAATGTGGATTGATCTGCGCCTGAAGCGCCTTGTATTCTGCCCTGTTTAGCAGCAGCTTCGTCTCATACTCCTGGCTAATCAGTACCTCCATCTGATCCAGCATCTCGTTGAAACTCTGTCCCAGAATCCCCACCTCATCTCTGTTATGTACATCTACCCGCAAATGGGTTTCTCCGCCTTTGATCCGCTCTATGGTCTGCATCAGTTTATCCAGAGGCTTTGTCAGTCCCCGGGATACCAGAATCGTCAATATGGCAGCGGCTATAATCATAATCAATGCAATGAAAATCAGATTCTTTGTAAGCGCCTTCTGATTCTGCACCAGCAGTGACCTGGGCATAAGAGAATATGCATCCATGTTATACTTCTTCTGAGGAACCTGGAAAAACACCCGTTTCGATGTAGTTAATAATTTTGCTACATCACTGGATGATGTAGTCTGTATCTTGGCGCTGATTTCATTGTAGTATTCCACATCCTTGCCTTCCAGGCTGCCGATACTTACCGCCGGCCTGTCTCCGGATGGCTGAATCCACATAAACATGGTTTTATCCGTACTGTACTTTTCCATGATGGAACGGATAACTTTGCTGTCAATATCGCAGACCGCATATCCGATTACATCATTTAAATTGCTGTTATTATAAATCTTCAAAACCAACCGAATAATATCCGTTTCCCGGTATTGATTATAATAACTGGATATCAGCATCGTCGTATCATCCGACTCCACATACTCTTTCACAACCCCTGCGTTTTGGTTCTCCGCATCCTCATAAATATCCGTCTGATAATTATGCTTGGGCGTAACTGCCCTTCGATAAGTGCTGATAATCTCGTGCTGCGGATTGTATAGATACATTGCCACCACTCCATCTGTAGTGGCAAAATGGCTGGTGCCAAAATTATAAGCCAAACGATAAAAATCGGTTCTCAGATTTTCTATTTTCTCTTTATTTTTCAGTCCTTGAATCAAGTCTTTTTCACTGTAAATTTCGATCATATTGCTTTCCATATTTTTTACAAATCCATATATTTCGTTCTGCATGTTCTGCAGCGAAGCAAAACTTTCCTCTTTCGCCTGATTATAGATCAGACCGGATGAAGAATTTTCAAACAGGATGGTCTGTAAAATAAGTGCAAACAAAGTCAATCCCAGGCACAGGATTAATATTTTTACCCTCATCTTAAGATTTAACTCCAATCTTTTTTTCCTTTTTTCTTTGTCATGGTCTTTCATATTTAAATGGTACCTGTCCTTTGCACTGTTATTTTATACAGCTGTATTTTCGTTGTATAAACTGTCCTGTCAACTGTTACCATATTATCATATATTTATAAATTTGCAAATGTCAAACACCCTGTTTTTGTGTAAAAATACTTTTTGATAAAAAATATCCCTTCAATCCGTGTCATATTTCACAACAGATGAAGGGACATGCCTACTCTATTAATCTAAATAACGATTCAAATACTCTGCTCCACGCCCACCCGCATATTCATAGAAATCTTCTGCAAAAATGCGTCCGCTGAATATCGGATAGGGTAATGGTATGCGCACAATATTTCTATTAAATACCTGTAGTAACAAAGGATCTGCAATTACAATGTCTGCCTTTTGTCCACACAATTGCCCACACAATTCTTCAGGAGAGGTGAATTGTAACACCTCTTTTGCATATTGGCGGTAAAAGGACTGCATCCCCTGGGTTGGGGCATATGCTGATATTTGCACATTTGTAAATCCTCTTTCCGTTTGAAGATAATATTTAATTCCATTAGACAGCACAGGTTCACCAATGATCACAACATTTCTGCTGTCTCTACTGTCTGAACTCTCAGCGTGCTTCATTACTTGTTCCAAATACTGCGTTTTATTTTTGATGGAAGCGATTTTATTGATAAAACTTTCCAGCATCCTTTCACCCACCGGCAATGCATCCACATATGGTATGTTATATTTATCTTTCATCCACTGTGCCAGTTTCAATCCTTCCGTACTCACAACCCAAGTCAGAAAAGGGAGTGGGGCATTGCTTTCTGTTTCCTTGTTACTCCAGATCGTAACACTGCATCCCATATTGTTTAATCGTTCTATTATAGGATTCAGATGTTCGATTTTACCTGTTCCTAATCTTGAATATCCCAAAATCCAGATGTCACAGCTGTTCCTTTCATCAGACGGATGCTTTAAGAGCAGTTTCTGTCCCAGCATAAGCCATGCCTGAGCCATTGCCGGGGGCGCTCCCTCAAATCCGTCGCTTGGCAGATATACACAGGGTCTGCCGGATTTTTCAAGTTCTCCGGTTATGCCTCTTACATCCATTCCAACCGTTTTAATGACCGCACTTCCCAACAGGCATAAAAGTCCCTTACCGGTAAGTTGATGGACAGCTGCATCTATAAGCTGTTTTTCACATCCCAGACAGACGTTGGCATCATGAAATCTGGTGCTTTTCAGGTCATGCATACCGTCTGTTCCATCAGCACTTTCAATACAGCTTTTACATCCTCCGGGTGTAAGCAGTAAAGTCTCACAGTTCCATTCCTGAAGCAGTGACGCAATGCCGGAAAAATCCGGCGCAGGCGGAGGCAGCGGGATATCTGGCTGCTGCTCTGGCTGAGCTGCCTCCTGATTCTCCTCTATCTCCGACAGGATTCGTCGTAAGGATTCCGCCGGAGGTTTTCTTCTTTTCACCAGCGGGCCCCGGTACAGTATTTTGACCGGAATGTTATGTGGATTGGATACTTGTTCCAACTCTTTTTGAAAATCCCATAGAGTCAGAACTTCCATACAGGATGCATAGACAATAACACCCCGTATGCCTTCCATTTTCAGCGCCTTCCCGATGCAATTTCTCAGTTTTCTGCCCTGCATTCCCATTCCATATTCCCGGGCAGTCACCGGACAGCCAAAAAATTGCTGCAGCTTTCCCAGCTTGCAGGCCCGAAAATATAGTATCCGTACACAGGCTAAAGAGCCTGCTGCTACCAATGCCAGCCCTTTCTCCTTTAAAATCTGATCCGGAATTTTCTGCATATCAGGTGATTCGTCTGTCAGAACAATTTCAATTTCACATTTATTCATCATCCATTTTCCTTACCGGTGTTTAATAGGATGTTCCTTCCGCAGCCTCATCCCATTCCGATATTTCCTCTCTAAATATCTCCATTCCAAACTGCTCCATTTCCTCTGCATCCAATCCCCGGAAACACCTTACTGCCTTGTGTCCAGACAGAGCATTTGCAAATTTTTTTAATGCAGCCGTATTCATGCCGTACGGAAATTCCTGCGTAAAGAGCATTCTTTGAAATTCAGCCATCCTCATTTCGCTGCTCTCCCGGATTGTTACGGTGATCGGTGCTCCGGTTTTTACAGAAAACCTCTCACCGATCCGTATATCCCGTTCATCTTTCACATGATTCAAAACCAGACCGCCCAATAAACTGTTATCCTCTGCTGAATAGCGCCTGATGCCTTTTAAAATATTATTTGCAGCATAAATGGACATATAATCCGGTGAAGTAACAATATATACCTGATCCGCATAGTGCTGTCTCATCGGTACTGAGAAGCCGCCGCATACCACATCTCCCAGAACATCGTACACAATGACATCCCATGATTCATCCAGGATTCCCATACGTTCCAGTTCATCCATAGCTGCCGTTATTCCAAGTCCTGCACAGCCGCAGCCTGCCTGAGGGCCACCTGCCTCCAGACACTGCACACCGTTTACTCCTGCAAACAGCACATCCTCCCGGACTAATAACTCATCTTTCTGATTCAGCTGATCCAAAAGAGTGGGTATCCTCTTCCCTGTCAGACCTCTTGTGGAATCCGCTTTGGGATCACAGCCTATATGTAATACTTTTTTCCCTTCCAAGGCCAGTACTGCCGATACATTAGAGGCAATCGTTGATTTCCCGATACCTCCTTTTCCATAAAATGCAATTCTAATAGTTTTCATCTTTCTCCCCATATCTTACTGCAGATTCCCCTGCAATTTTACTGCTTTCCATATTTACTGCTTTCCATTTCACTGCCTTTCTTTTTACTACCTTCCTATTCACTGCATTCCTATTAACTGCATAACTATTAAATGCCTTCCATTTCACTGCCTTCCTTTTCACTGCCTTCCATCCCGGCTACACAGGCTTTCCTTCCAACTTCTTTTATATAAACCATATGGACATCAATATCATACAGACGTTTCAGATTCTCTTCCGTCATGATTTCTTCCGTACTTCCCACCTGCAGTCTGCCATCCGTTCCAAGCATACCCACCGCACCTCCTAATAGCAGAACGTGATCGGGCATATGGCTTGTAATAATGACACTATAACCTTTCTGTGCTAATCTTTGAATGAGCTGGATCATGCGCAGTTGATTGCCGTAGTCCAAGTGGTTGGTTGGCTCGTCCAGCATGATTATATCGGGCTGCTGTACGATTGCCCTGGCAATGATTACCTGCTGCCGTTCCCCTCCGCTTAATTCCGTATAAGGACGTTCTGACAGATGAGTAATCCCCAATTCCCCCATCGCTTCCCTGACCAGTTCATAATCCTGTTCCCCTGGCTGTGCACATAATCCAAGGTAGGGTGCCCTACCCATGACGATAAACTCTTCGGTGGAGTAAGCATATGCCGGGGTATGGGATTGGGGAACGTAGCCGATTGTCTGGGCTATTTTTTTCAGAGAAGAATCAGTGAGATTATGTCCGTTTAATAATATTTGTCCTTTTGCCGGACGCAATAAGTTAGCCAGGCAATTCAGAAGAGTGGATTTTCCTGCACCATTCGCTCCCAAAATGGAGAAGATTTCTCCTTTTTGCAGAGTGAAATTAACATCCTGAAACAGCATCCGGCTATGATCACTATGATAAGAAAATGCAAGGTCTTTTACTTCTAAAATCATGACAGCTTCATCCTTTGCTTTAATAATAAGTAAAAATAAAACGGCGCTCCAATTAATCCTGTCAAGATAGAAAGCGGCAGCTCTGCACTGGTTAAATTTCTTGCCAGCGTATCAATCAACAGCAAAAATATGGCACCCAGTACTGCAGAAACCGGAAGCAGTTTTCTGTTATCAGGCCCCACCAGCATTCTTCCAAAATGTGGAATGACCAGACCGATCCATCCGATTGTTCCGCTGATACATACCGCACTGGCTGTAAGAACCGTAGCACAAAATATAACCAGCCCTCTGGATTTTTTTATATTTGTCCCCAGAGTTTTTGCCTCATCTTCTCCCAGGGAAAGAATATTGATCCTCCAGCGGATCAGCAATAATACCAGCATAGACACAATAATCGCGGGTCCTGCATAAATAATATCCCGCCACACTATGCTGGAAAGACTTCCTAACTGCCAGTGGGTTATGGATGCAAGCTGTGTATCCGGGTCTGCCAGGTATTTTAGCAGCCCTAATACAGAGTTCATCAGTCCTCCCACAATTACCCCTGCCAGCACCAAAGTCATCATGGAGTTATTCCGGATAAATCTGGGAATTGCAGTGGCCGCCATTACGGCTATTATTCCACCTCCAAAAGCAGCTATCTGGATTACCAGTTGATTTGACTGAAACAAAATTGCCAAAGATGCCCCGACACAGGCGCCTGCGGATACGCCCAGCATATCCGGTGCCACTAATGGATTTTTAAAAACTCCCTGATAAGATCCACCCGATAAGGATAACGCTGCTCCTACAAGAAGCGCCGCCAGGATACGAGGTAGCCGCAGCGTAAAAACAACTCCTTCCGCCTGCTTCTCCCATGTTTGGGGAATGTCCAGAATCTTTGAAAAAATTATTTTTATAACATCAATTGGAGAGATAAAGTATCTCCCCAATCCAATCGCCATTATTGTCAGTGCCAGCAGCAGCAATATCATGAAAGTTAAAATCACCCCATAGGTTTTCTTCTTTTTTATTTTTGATTCCATAAGGTGCCTCTCCCGTTTCTATTTTACACTGTCTGCATTAGCCGCGTCACTCATGATCTGTGCCAAGTCCTCATCCGTTAATGTATATTGGAAATAATTAGTGAAATAATCTTTCACTTCTTGTTCTATATTGATATCGGAGAAAATATCCGGCTGTATTAACGTTGCCAGCCACATCATCATCAGAGGGGTTTCCACACCGGGAGCATCCCAGCGGTAAATTCCCAGGGGCGTCTTATACACTTTTTTATTGATTACGGCATTTACATTACTCCAGTCCTGACCGTCAATCTTATTCTCATATAAATCCTCAGGGACAAAATCATCAAACCAGCTCAATAAAATAATATCCGGGTTGATTTTTATTATTTCTTCCATGGTAATATCAGAGATATCGGCTGCCACATTATCTGCTCCTGCCAATTCCAACGCTTCTTTGATAAAATTATCATTTCCCTGCAGCTTTAATTCGGTATTCCTTAAATACAAAACCTTTGGCTTTTCAGCTCCGGCTGTCTTGTCCTGATAAGATTTGATACGGTCATAGGTGTTCCCATAGAGATCAATAAATTCCTGTGCCCTGTCTTCCTTGCCAAGCAGCTGTCCGATTGCCTTAAAACTGTTCTGCAGCTCCTCAACGGTTTCGTTTTTCACCATGACCGGAACTATTCCCAAATCCTTCAACTGCTTCGCTTCATCTGTCTGATAATCCCAGATGACTACAGCCTGTACGCCTGCCTTTACCATTTCTTCCATATTGATTGAAAAATCTTTCCCGATACTGGAAGTATCCAGTGTGCCGTAATGGCTGTCCAGCTTTTCAAAGAAATTACCGGTATATGCCTTCATAGCTCCTGGATTAATGGAAACCATTCGGTCAGAACTTCCGTCTATCGCATAGATAACGGACGACCAGGGCAGCGGCGTTACTGCAATTTTTGAAATATCTGCCGGCACCTTTACTACATTTCCTGCCGCATCCGTTACTTCCCGGACAGCTTCCTCTGCAGCGGTTCCCTGCGCCCCATTCGTTTCACCTGTTTTTGTTCCCGGCCCGCATCCGGCAAACAGTGACATACACATAGCCGCTGTCAGGATCACAGCTGCTGCCTTTTTACCAATTTTGCCTGTCAGTTTGCTTGTGCTGTTCTTTTGCATTTCCTTCTTCATGTTCTTATCCTCACTTTTCTAAATTAAAAAAATCCTTTTCCGAACATCAGAAAAGGATATGCAAAAAAGAGAGGTACTCCCCTTTGCTATACCCTCATTCAATGTTTCGTTAAATAAAGGGTTCCGGCAAAATATTCAAGTATCCTGGCTCGACTTCACTGCTGCAACAGACTTCCCGGAGTTTCCTCCAGTGTCATTTTTGTTACAGCTCCGTCCTACAGTGGCGGCACCGCGCCGGCTTCAGACCGGCTTCCATAAAATATTCTGCTTAAACTATTTTTAATATAACATATCAACTTTATTAATACAACCGCTTATCTAAAAGTATTTTTCTATTGCCTGCTATCAATTTTTTTGATAGTATAAACCAAAGGAGGATACGGTCATGACCTTACAGAACTTAAAATATATTATTGAAATATCTAATTACCAGTCATTTTCAAAAGCCGCTCAGGTATTGTTTGTCTCCCAATCCACACTTTCTACAGCCGTAAAAGAAATAGAACAGGATCTGGGGATTACACTGTTTCACCGCACCAACCGCGGCATAACCCTGACTTATGACGGAGAAGATTTTATCCGGTATGCAAAGGAAATCGTTGGACAGACACAGTATCTGGAACAGCGCTATCGAGCCAGAAATTCTATCCCAATGCGCTTTTCTGTATCTTCCCAGCATCTTCCTTTCGCTATTCGGGCATTTACCCGGTTTTTATCAGAACTGGATTTTAATACCTATGATATGGCAATACGGGAATGTGATACAAATTCCGTGATCCATGATGTTTCCAGCAGCAAAAGCGAACTGGGCATTTTGGCAATACAGGAATCCAACCTTCGTACACTTCAGACATTATTAACTTCCTATGATATTGAGTTCCATGAAATTGCCCTGATGCAGAATTACGTATTCTTCCGTAACGGCCATCCCCTTTCCGGAAAATCCCGGATCACATTAAAAGACCTGGAGGATTTCCCTTTTGTCACCTATGATCAGGAGACAAAAACCTCACACTTCACAGAAGAGCCTTTATTTTTTAACATTTTGAATAAAAATGTCCATGTCTGTGACCGCTGTACTAAGATTGCCTTGGTGCGAAAAACGGATTGTTTCAGCATAGGACCCGATTTAACCAACAGCAATGCCGATACTTTCCACAAAGGCATGGGTGAAATCCTTGCCAAACCGCTCCAGGAGGAAATTAGCAGGCTGCATCTTGGCTACATCAAGAAAAAAGGTCATAACAAAACCACTCTGGGAGAAAAATATCTGGATTTTCTGCTGGAAGACGTGGCACTGATTCAGAATGCGTCTGTGAAACTGACAGATCAAATTTCCCCGGTTAAATCCTCAGATACATAAAACCGCATCTTCTTGTTTCTGATAGGATAAAAACAATTTTGCCAGCAGGGGATCGAACTGGCTCCCTGCATTACGCTCTATTTCATTGCAGGCATATTCCTTTGAAATGTCTTTGTTATAGGGACGGCAGCTTATCATGGCATCATAACTGTCTGCTATTGCACAGATTCTTGCCGCTACAGGGATTTTCTTTCCTTTCAGGCCTTTCGGATAACCCTGACCATCCCAGCGCTCATGATGGTACTCCGCCATTGCCCATACTGTCTGCCGATATTTATGATGTGATTCCTTTAACAAGCTGATCGCAATATCTCCGCCATACAGCGCGTGCCAGTAAATCATAGAGCGTTCTTTTTCCGTAAGCAGATCTTTTTTGCACAGTACTTCTTTCGGTACCAATATCTTACCGGCATCATGATAAAGTGCACCCAGTCTTATGCCTTCCAGACAAATCTGTGCGATTTCATCCGGATAGATCTGTTCTTCATTGGATTTCTTAAAAAGCTGGCAGGCATTCTTTGCTGTAAAACTCTGATGAATATAGACCTCTCTTGGCAGATTTTGATACAATCTTAATATAATTTTCTGCATTGTATTTATTGTTAGTGTTTGCATGCGTTTCCCTCCTTTACCGCTCATTTCAAAACAGAAAGCCTGCTTTACCGGCTTTCTATTGTTATGATCAGATCAGTATATTCTTTTCCTGATCCATCATCCGTTCTACAAGTTCCTGTTTATATTTTCGGGCAATAGGAATTGATTCTCCGGTGTTTAAAAACAATTCATTTTTATCTAAATAATCTACATATTTCAGATTCACAATATATCCTCTGTGAGTCCTCATAAATGTGTCATCTTTTATTTTCTCTTCAATATTTTTTAAACTGTCATAAAAAAGAATCTCTCTCTTATCCCTGCATGTTATACTAATCATACGGTGGTCCACTTTCAGATATACGATAAGTTCTAATTGAACACGCTGTATTTTCCCATTGCTGATAAATTGCAGGGAGTTCTTCTTGCTTCTCACAATCTCCCAAAAACATTTTTTCATAACCAATTCAAATTTCTTATGAGTAACCTCATTTTCGATAAAATAGTAGAATGGATTCACTTCATAAGATTCTATAATATCTTGTTTCTGATTGCCCAGAAAAAGAATCTGGGCCTGGCATTGATCTTCACGAAAAGCCCTTGCGATTTCTATTCCTTTCATCCTTCCTGGCTCCCATCCAATCACTAAAATATCTACTTCCTGCATCCAGTCATCTTTACAGAAAACTGCTTCTTTTCCATTTTCATATACAAGAAAATTTGTCTGATATCCATACTTGTGTGCTACATACCGGATCAGGCTCTCATAAACCTGCAGCAGGTAAAAGGATGCATTGCATAATAAAATATATAGTGTCTTCTCATCCGCAGATATACCGGAATCTGACATATCTTTCATGGTCACCATCCTGCTTTCTGTTTCGTTAATCATAATATTAATTCCAACTATCCGGATTTATCTGTAAAATTTCTTTTTTTACTGCAAGACTATTCTTTGTACTCAGCGGAACCATGTCCCCGGAATACATTTCCAGTTTATTTTTCATGATATTTTTCACATATTTTAAGTTTACAATATAAGACCTGCTGGTTCTTAAAAATCCCTTGTTTCTAATCTTATCTTCAATTATTTCCATATTCGCAATAAATTCAAACACATCTTTTTGCATATGTATGATGATATTTCTCCCGTAAACTTCCATAAACTGAATATCATCCAGCTGGATTCTCTTCATCACACTGCCTTTTTTACATAATATTCCGTCTTTAATTTTTTCTTTCTTACGTCCCATTACCTGAAGGAACACATCTTCCAGTTTTTTTGAGTATTCACTTTTCATTAAATAGTAGAAGGGAAAAGTATCATACGCATCTACCGCAAATTCTTTGCTGGAGGTTAGGTAAATAATTTCTCCTTTATATCCTTTTTCTCTCAGCATCCTTGAAGTCTCCACACCATTCATCCTGTCCATAATTATATCCATAAAAATAATATCTATATGGCTTTCTGAAAATATTTCAAAATAATCAATGACTTCCTCACCACTGGTAAATAACTTAATGTAAACATCAAGATTGTATTTTTCAGCAATTTTCTTCAAACATGCTTCATATTTTTCCAAGATTACGGTATTATCATCGCATAAACAAATATTTACCATAATATCACTCCCTGTCTCTTTTAAATATTTAAACAGCCTGGCTCATAATATCGCAAAGCAGTATCTGCATAATAAATATTCCTTTTTCGGTAGTCAGTTCCATGATGCCGTCATAACGCTGTACTGTTTTTTCTATATTCTTTAATCCAAATCCATGATACTCTTTTCTTTTTTTGGTAGTTTCAAACCCGCTGCCATTGACTTCGATGGTTCCCTGCATTGCGTTTTCTATTTTAATTTTCAGCAGGCTCCCCGCACAGTATGCAACTACATGGATATATCTTTTACTTTCTTCTACCTTTTCACATGCTTCAATGGCATTATCCAAAGCATTTCCAAAAATTGCACACCAATCTGCCGGCTGTATGTTCAGTTCTTTCTTCAATTTCAGATCCATTGTCAACCGGATATTTTTTTCTTTTGCTATCTGGGCTTTTTCTGATATAAGGGCATCTAATATGTAATTATCCGTATGTACAATCTTTTCATTGTGGTATACCTGTTTTGAGATCCCTTTCAGATACTCTTTTGCCTTTTCTGTATTGCCGTCTTCTAACAGGCTTCCCAGGCATAATAAATGATTTTTTATATCGTGCTGGTATGCCCTTATTTCCTGATTCATGTTCACGATTGACTTATAATGCCTTACCTGGTTTTCCATCTCATGTTCCAGAAGCTGTTTTTCTGTTTCCAGAATCTGCTTCTCCATCTCCGCATTTCGTCTTGCTATCTCAGCGCGTTTTCTCAGCTGATCCACCATCATTTTAAATGCTTCCGAAAACTCTCCCAGATACTGGATCTGGATATCAAAATTTCCTTTTGCCACCTGCTTGGTCTGCCATGTAATATGGCTAAGTTTCGATTGTAAATCTTTTAAAGGCCCAAGGAGCGGATTTTGTCTTTCCATCTGCCGGTCCAGCACCCCATCTGACATTTCACAGATATATTCATACATGTCCAATATAGATTTCCCCAAAAACAGTAATGATTGGGAAAATTCCCTGTACGGCGGGTCGAACTGCTCCGGATCCAGATAAGCCGAGGGATGGTCATAGAGAACATGATTTACATAATTCTGCATCCGTTCTATATTTTTATCCATAAACGTCACCTGTTTTCATGATCTTAATTGCTGCCTTCCACAGCCTCAAACCTGCAGACACGATCCCCCTTTGCCCAGCAGTCTATTTCTGTAACCGTGTAGGAATTCCCCGTATATTTTTCCAAAATGCCATCCAGAAATCCCTCATCATAGTTACAAACTGCCATCCCCAGTATCGGAAGTCCGGAACAGTCCACATCTTCACTGATAGTAAATACCGCCTTGCGTTTTTTGTCATCAAAGGATTCCATTCTCAGAATCCCTATTTTAAAATCGGAAAGAGTTTTTTGCAGGTGGATCAGAAATGTATCCATATCCAGCGATAGATCCAGCACTTTTTCTGCAAATTCCATACCGGCTTTTTTACCGCAGATCCTCAGGATCTGAACTGTTTTTTCTATCCCATACTGCTGCTCCAATGTATCCCTCATACTGTACATAAATAAACGATAGACAATTACGGGCATCTCCGGCCCCAGGTTTTTTCTTCCTGTCTCCACATCTCCCAGAACATCGAGAGAATATATATTTTGTTTTTTGCTTTCATATTTTTGCATATCTGTCATCTCTTTTCATTATATTTAACTTTTCTTCAGCTTTTCACAGTGATTATCATTCCTGCTTCCACTGCCCCTACCACCTCTTCCGTCTCCTGATCCAGAACAGAAAAGACAGCTGTTGCCGGGTATTCTCCTTTGTCCAGATGGCCTGATAATCTGGCAAAGCGGATCCGCTCACCCGGACTTAATATCTTGGATGCATATATTTCTTTATCAGACTCATCCAGTGTTATTTTCACAGACATCTTGTAGGGATTCTCTGCCGGATTTGTAATCATAACCTCTCCCTTTTCATCTGCACTTTCAAACTGAGGATGCGCCAATATCTGAAACCGGAAATTTTCCGTATCCGCCTTCTTTTGCAGGTCTTCTATTACAGGTACCCCTGTTTTTGCATTCTGATCCAGTTTGTAACCTTCATATATGTGAAATCCACCTGCCAGACACACGATTATACACACTCCGCCCCACAATACCCCCTTTTTCCATCTGCGCACACCCATCTGCTCATGTTTTCTCTGCATGTACCGGTACCTCCTTTACTACAGATTATCTTTTATCTCAATGCTGTTAACCACCAGCTCTTGCTTTGGTTTTTTTACTGCGTCTACATGAACCTTAGAAAGATCTTCGGCTACATTCAGGCCTTTGATCACCTGACCGAATACGGTACTCTTATAATCCAGATAGTAAGCTCCGCCAATCTTCATATAAGTATCTAATGCTGTCTGGTATCTCTGCAAAACGTTTTCCGGTACGCCTTCTGTACCAATTGATTGTATCTTCTGATTTAACTGGTCTTCGTATTCTTTAATTTCTTCTTCACTCATTTTGCTTTCTTTGTTTTTTTCATTTAATTCCAACGTACCATCCTGAACCAGTTCATTCATGTACAAATTTGCAGAAACTAACTTTTGGTCTTCCGGTATCTCCTGGTTTACTATGAAATAAAACTGGCTTTTTTCCGCATCCGTTTTGCCTCCCGCCATAGCCAGCGCACCTGGAAAATGGTGAAGGCCGTCATCATATTCTTTTGCCGGAGACTTTTCCGCACCAGTCATTTCTCCGGCAGTCATTTCTCCATTAGTTTTTTCTCCAGCAGTTTTTTCTCCAGCAGTCATTTCTCCATCAGTTTTTTCTTCATCGGTTTTTTCTTCATCGGTTCCTTTTGTTCCCGCCTGTATGGTATTATCTTTATCAATGTAGTCAAACGGGCTGCCATTGTAATATCCCTGTTCTGCCAGGCTTATAAAATACGCAACCGTTTCCGGTGCCTGATCAGGATAGAGGATCACGGTTATATCTCCGGCTGTAGTATGGAAAATGGCATAAGGTCCATCACTCTTCGCCGTTTGGGGATTCTCTCCTGCATCTGTGGCTTCAATCGGAAACGTTTCTGATATGTCCGCACTTTTCATTACATAGTTTTGATTGGTGCTGCAGCCTTCCAGTACTGCCATTGCCATAACGGCGCATATTGTAAATAATATTTGTTTCTTCATGCTTCATCTCCTAAGTATACGACCCTGTTTGTACAGAACTTACTTCACTTCCGTCAGTTTTCCAAACACCGCATACCGGGCATTGGAAAATTCATAAGAACAGGTACACAGAATCAGAATTCTGTCATTCTTTGCCGGTGTAATGTTGCTGGAAAAGGTGGATTTACGGATGATCTCCTGAATCCATTCTTTTTTATCTTTACCCGATTGGAAGCTCAAAGGGAATCCCTCGCTTCCACTCAGGATATTTCCTGCAAATAATTCTATATGATAGGTTTTCTCCTTCGTGTAGAGTATCATCCGGGGATGTTCCTCGTAATAGCGCTGCTCTTTATACGAAGACAGTGGGGAAAACATTCTCCCCAAAGTGATATGGTGTCCGTATATCATAGATATCTCACCGGTGAAATCCGGATTGTTCTGGTAATCTAAAAAAACAGCCCCTATTTCATTAGGTGTTCCATCCGACAGGTGATGAAGGTAATATTCATTGTCCTTCCCCTGTACCACCGGATAATCTATGGTAGTACCCGGGCTTGTAAGCCAGGCAACCCCGTCCTGATTCAGACCGTTTAACTTTTCCATATCCGGTGTCTGACCGTTTTCCCTCTGAATATATATCTCTTTTCGAAGACTTTTGTAATAACCCTCCGACGCGAGGAGCGGTGCGGCATCCTCCCAGATACTTTTTCCAAAATATACAGCGCCCGCCAAAAGAATCACAAGGCAGGCTGCCAGAAGAATCTTTGGAATTTTATTTCTTTTCATTTTCCTTCTTTCTATATAGGTAAAGTATGATTAATAATATGGCCGCCACACACAATCCAAGTCCTATGACCCCATAACCAATTGCCTGTTCTACTCCTGTCTTGGGTATCTGTCCGCTGTGTGGTGGATTGTTATTACCGGGGGGATATGTAACAGGTGTCTTTGTGGTCTCCGAGGTTTTATTTGATTCTGCCGGTTCGGTTCCTTCTGTATCATCTGTATCATCCGTATCACCGGGTTCCTCTGTTGCCTTTGTTTCATCCGTTTCCCTGGGCTCCTTATAAAGGCTGACCTCTATTTCGTATGGCAGGGTAATGGCATCCAGGAGAACTTCTCCTTCTGCCGGGTATGGAAGATAATCCTTCTTATAGACTTTCCACCGGATCTGGTTATTTTCAAACTCTGCCAGTGTCCCTTTTCCCCCGGACTTGCTTTCCCCCTGTAAATATTGCTTTTGTGCATCTGTTCCTGTCCCATAAGCCACATCCAATTGGTAAATACCGTCTGTACCGCTTTGTCCAAATAATACATATCTGCCAAGTTCCGGAACATACAATTCCACAGAAGCTCCTTCAACAGGCTTTGCTGTTTCCTCATCCCTGACAATGAATTTAAGCTTTCCCATATAATCAACGACTACTCCCGCTGTTATATCCGTGCTGCTTTTGCCCGGTGTGTAGGACTCAGTTGGCCTTACTTCTCCTGATGTTCCTGATTTCGCTGATACACCGTTACTGCAGCAGCACCATGCCAAAAGTGCCGTTAACAGCAAAACTGCAAAACCACGTGTTTTTTTCAATAATACCATCACCTCATAACCACCTCATCTCTCTATTATCACAACTGCTTTTCTGGCTGTTTCTCCGATATATCTGTCATCTTCCGTCTGATAGAACTGTATCAGCACTGTACAGGGATAAACACCCGGTTCCAGTTTTGTATTCAAATATACGGAATCTATGTAAAATCCGGGATCTATCCCATCTGATTCATATAGTACACTTCCATCCCGGTCTGAAAGAATGCTTCCTTTGATGCAGAACCTGTTCCGGCTGCCATTGGCTAAACGGATCGTTCCTTTATCATCCGGGTTCTGAAAATAGATAACGGATTCTATATTTATATATTGCATGGCATCCGCCAGAAGACTGTTCTGTTCTTCTTTTCTGTCATTCTCTCTTTCTCTGGCTGTGTTGTCCCTGACCAGAGGAAGTTCTGAGGGATTCCAGACAGTGTAGATGCCAAGTCCGGTATAGAATCCTCCTGCCAGCATACACATGGCAGAAGCCGCTAATAATAGCTTGTTTTTCCATGCCTGTCTGATCCTTATCATGAATAAACTTTTCCATCTTTAATCTGCAGTAAAACATTTACTTTTGTTTTTGCTATTTCATCTTCTGTTTCATCCAGAGCGTATGTGGTGAATACCGCTGTTGCATGATAATTTCCGCTTTTTAACTGTTTATTAAGCTCTACATATTCAATGTAATAACCGGGATCAATCAGACCCGATTGATAAATTATCTCCCCGGTTTCATCTAATACCAGATCGATCTGAAGAGAGTAACGGTTTCCCGGAACATTTTCTATGCCCAGTTTTCCTTTTTTACCTCCTTCTTCAAATACCGGTTCTGCTGCGATACCGATATCTACCATTCCTTCTTCTACCTTTTGGCTGAGAAGCTCTGCCATCTCCGAAGGGCTTTTTCCCGGAAGAAGCCCGCCCAGGGCGTCTTCATCTCTTGTAAGCCTGTCCTTTCCCTGAGACTTCTGGGATTGATAATAGAAACCTCCTGCGATTCCTCCCAGAATTAAGATCAGGGCAAGGACAATGAGCCACTTTTTGCCCTTTTTCTTCTGCTCCATACCTTATGTCTGCTCCTTTCTGATTCTGTCCTCTGCTGCTGTAACTACAGAATTAATCAGTATTTACCTGCCATATAATCTTGCCGGCTTTGACGGATTCCTCAATCTGCGAATACTGTCCCCGGTATCCGCCTACCTCCACTCCCAGTTTCAATTCTTTTTCATACGGTTTATTTGCCGTCCCCGAAGGGGTGAAGCCCTCTTTATTCAAGGGTGCCTGCAAAGATATCTCCTGATCCAGCCAGATGCTTTTATCTGCGGTATCCGGACTGTTAAAAATATATGAACTGTTTTCATCTGTAAGACTTACACGGAAGTTTTTATAATTCCCCTGGTCCGTGGTTAGTTTACTGTCTTCTGCCGCTGCTTTCCAGTATCCCTGCTCTTCACCGGGATTTTCGATACCTTCCACACAGGCATTTAAACGGACTGCCTTTCCCTGCCTTACTGCAGGATTGTAGTTTTCATTTCCATCTGCATCCTGATCCGCAGTCTGGGTGGAATAATTTTTCACCCAAAGTCTGGAATCTCCCACCACACCAATCTCATAATCGCTTGCCGGATTGTCATGGTCCAGTACGTTTACAACGATATTTGGCAAAAGCAGCGTCCCGTTATCGACAGATATCTTCACTCTGCTGCCCGCATCTAACGTCCCGTTTACCACGAAGGCAAACGTAGTGGGAACGGTAACGGAGATCCGGGGGCTGTAATCTTTTTTTGCTACATCCAGCCATATATTCTGGCTGGGACCAGGGTCGGCTGCCTGTATACACAACACATCTCCCGCCATAAAACCGGCTGCCATACAAATTCCCATGGCAAATGTTATTTTCCTTTTTATCTTCATTTTGTTTATCCCTTCTTTCCAACAGAATTTTATGGAAAAAACCTTTTGCAGAAAAACCTATCCATTCAGATTTGCCTGCAACAAACTTTTTCCATTCCCGGGGACGCCAAAGCATATTACGGATAATTCCGTGTTGGGATATGCCCCAACCTGCTTATTGGTATCCCCCGGTATGATGCCATTTTAATATTTGAGTATTTTTATTTCAGTTTTTTATTTAAGTTTTTTATTTAAGTTTATTATTTCAATCATATTCTTGTTATTTATTAGTTAGTTTCAGAAAAATCATTACCCGGTGCTGTAGGAATATTATTTGTTGTATTGTCAACCTCATATCCTACCGTCCAAACGATAGTTCCTACTTTTGCAGACTGTTCAATCTGTTTGTAATCCCCGCGTTTTCCGCCAACCTGTACATCAAATGCCAGGTCTTTAGCTGCGCCGGTTTTAGCCAGTTTCGTTGTAGCATCTACATTAGCTGCATCAGATACATCCGGTGCATCCAGTACTACCGCATTTGCCATTTCGAAAGTATTCGCTCCTGCTGCCTTACTGAATTTCTGGCTTTCCAGGCTGAGGGTAAATTCTTTGAATCCTTGTGCGTTTGCACTGTGCTTCCAGTAGTTGCGGTCTTTATCAGATCCTTTATTTTCAATAGCTCCTGTCAGATTCACCGGAATACCATCACGACCGCCGCCTGTATTTGCCTTTGTAGAATAATTCGTAAAGGTCATGGTGCTGTCCTGTTCAACAGCAATCTCATAATCACTGGTATTTGAAGTAGGATCTAACACGTTTACTTTCACATTTGGAAGCAGTATTGTACCGTCTGTGGATGACAGCAGGTTATCTTTTTTAGCAGTATCCAAGGTTCCGTTTACTACAAATGCGAAAACGGTAGGTACAGTGACACGGATACGTGCATCTGCATTTGTCTCATCGTCCACTACAACACCGGCATACACATCTGTACCTCCGGGTACTGTAACTACCTCACCACCGGAATTCGTAGTGGCTGCCATAGCCGGAATTGTCATTGACATACAGAGTGCTGCTGCTGTTAAGGTTCCTAATACTTTCTTTGCTGTGTTTTTTCTTCTCATTATAATTTCCTCCAATAGTATTTTTATTTTTTTTATATTTTAAAAGGGTAAATGGCAAACCCATTTAAATCAAATGATCGTCAGTTCAGGATCTTAACCCTGACTTTGACATTCACCTGGCCGATATCCTCCAGGCTTTCCGGGTCGGTTGCAGTTACAACTGCTGTGCAGTCATACTCCCCTGCTTCCAGGTTATGATCCAGTTTTACCTTGTCTATGTATTGACCCGGTTTTAAGCCGTCACTTTGATAAAGAACTGTATGGTCTTTATCCAGAGTAAGCGTTACACGGCAGTAATATCTATTCTCTTTTATATTTTCAATCCCCAGATTACCTTCACTTTTACCATCTTCAAACACCGGTTCTACATTCATAGAAACATTGAACATCCCTTCTTGTACAATGCCGTCCAGCATACCCTGCAGCTCTGTAGGGGTTTTCCCCTCCAGTGTGCCGTCCTTTGCCATCTTGTCAAACCAATATTTACTGGTATCATCCATGTTATTTCTATTTAGCAGGAAATACCCTGCCACAGCTGCTGCCGCCAGAAGAAGGAGCAGCAGCAGAACGGCCCATTTTTTGACCTTTCTCTTTTTCTTTTCCATAAATTGCTCCTTTACTGTCAGCGGACTAATTCAAATTTATAAACCATCTGGTATTTCGCCCTGGCATTTTCTTTTACATAAGTATCTGGCTCCGTATAAGAGGTACCAAATAGAGTATCATTATATTTTTCGAAAAATGCCGTATCAGCTGTTCCTTTAAACGTAAATTTTCCCGATGCACCTGCTTCTAATTCCCCGAATTCTATGGGTGTGGTATTCGCTTTTGAAAGGGCAGATTCCGAAAGTCCTGCAAAACCGTTGCTGCTTTCCTGGTCTGCTCCCGCTACTGCCAGATAGAGCTTTTTATCCAGATCTGATCCTGTCAGTTCCGTTTCATCTCCTACCAGTATCATCTGATCCCACGTAATTCCCTCGGTATGATTGTCATTTCTAAATGCCACTACAGTGACTTTTGTCTTATATTTTCCACCGTTTGTAATGGTATAATCCGGTGCATCTAATGAAGCATTACGAATATTTTTGTTTTTTGCACTTGCCTGAAGCGGGTTTTCCACTGCCGCCAGGCAGACCTCTAATGGCACTGAAATATCCATAATTTCATAATTGTATAGTTCCAAAGTGTCATTCTCCGTGGTTGATTCCACCAGATAAAGCGCCGGGTTCACCGAGGTAATGGACGTCCCAAGCTTATAGTGGTAATACTCATCGTCAACGGCATCCTCATATGCTTCCTTGATGTCATACACTGCGATATCTCTTCCATTTACCGGATTGTCGGCACCGATGTCCAGATAATCACTTGCATTCAGCTTTTCCTGGATATGTATCACCCGGTCAGCTCCCCAGACCGGATTGTCCTGTGTCCCAGTATTCTCTGTTGTCAGATAGATCTCCTGATTTGCCAGTCTGGCTGCACCATATACGATGGTAAAATATCCATCCTGGTAAATACCGGCACCTTTTCCTGCACTGTTATTCTTTATCACAGCTCCGTCTAAGTTCAGATTTCCATGATTCGCTATTGCTCCTCCTTCTTCTTTTCCATTTGATGACAACGTATTATCATTGTGTTCCAGGATTGTTCCCTCATTTAGATTCAGGGTACTTCTTGTTTCTGTAATAATCAGAGGTGCCTCAGACTTTGTTGCTTCCGCAACATCTTCCATAGGATCTCCGCTGGCAACCGGCAAGCGGTGCCCATCAATAAGAATCTGCTGCAGGCTCAAACTGCTGCCTTCTTTTACTTTAAACAATTCTTTTGTATGGCTGCCCGGACTGCTAAAGTTAGGATTTGCCTTCATGGCATCGGGAACCACGTATCTTCGAATGTCTACGGAACCCCCGATAATGCTGATTTCGCCCGGACTGCCTGCCTCCGAATAAGAGGTTGACGATAAGGAAATATCTTTGTCAACGCTTACCGTATCTACTACATACAGATAACCTCCGCCGATATTCTTCAGTAGCTCATACGCTTTTTTCAGTGTCCGAACCGCATCATTAGGCAGCCCTCCGCTATTTGTATCATCATCTCCATTCACACCATCAATATATACTCTGCGGCGGAACTGCAGCTCCAGCATGTTTACTTCTCCTGTACGGCTTCCTTTGGAATAAATGTCGGTAACGGACCTTTCAAGCTGGTACATGGATGCCTCTTCCAGGGTTGGCTCATAGGGCTCCTGGGTACTTGTCCGTCCCGGATACTGTACCAGCGGTCTGCCTAGATACGGATCATCCATCGTTATCTGCAATTCACCATTCACCGGTTTGAAGCCACGCAGAGAGATTTCGATAAATTTACTGGACGCTGTATTGCCGATGCTTCCGCTACCGGTCAGGTGCACCGTTCCTTCTATTTTGGGTGCCCTGTCTAAGATACAGGTTCCGTCCTGGTAAATAGCGCTGCCTTTGCCGTTTGGCGTTTTCACATCCGAGATTTCAACACTGACAGCCTGGAAGGTACCTCCATCAACATAGACACCTGCACTCTTTACATCAGCAGCCGTATTATGATTTCGGTATATCGTTGCGCCTGCCGGTATAATGAGGCTTCCCTTCACCTGGAAGATCGGCGCCCCGGCTTCTACTTTACCTGCTGCAAATAATGGATTCCCTACTACTTCCTGGCTGTGGCCGTCGAAATAAACATTATCAACAGTTAATTTTCCGGAAGCAGCTATTTCTATCATTACGCCGGTATAGGTAGGTGTTTTATACTGCTCTGTTTTATACTGCTCTTCTTCAGACTGCCCTTTCTCCCAGTCTTCCCATGCATCCGGCCGTGCGTATCTCTGGAAGTAGACCGGACCTTTTGCATCAATTACTTTGACGACGTTTTCATAATATCCGTGTGCTCCTGTTGAATCATTTATATTATTCATTTTGATTTCATCATCCACGGTAACTTTTCCGACGATTGTGATTACGCCTCCTTCAGCACCTGCCTTTAGAATTTCATATGCCCTTTCCAGTGTACGGACTGCCTTTTTTGGCGTCTTTCCATCCTCACTGTCATCTCCGCTTTCACCATTGAGATAAACAACCCCTTTTTGCTGAAGTTCCAGAATATTCTTAACGCTGCTTCTGTTCTCCAAATGATAAATTGCCAAAATCGAGGAATCCAGGCTGAAATATTTCTTTGTGTTGCTGTCAGGCACCGCTCCTGCAGGATATTCGATTACACGGCGTCCTCCATATGGATTGTCCATGTTCAGTTTTAATACCGTACCGTTGACAGGTTTATAAGTTTCGTCTGCGCTGATGTAACTGCTGGCTGCTTCGTCAGCACCGCTGCCTGTCAGATATACTTCCCCGTTAATAGTTGAGGAGCCTGCAATGCTCATAGATCCGCCCTGATAGACTGCACTTCCTTTTAATGCGCTTACGTCCTGTATGGTCCCACCATTTACGGTAAGGGTACCTCCATTATTATTTACTGCACCTCCTGTTTTACCCGCTGGGAGATTGTTTAGCCTTAACTTAGTATCTGTGTTCATGCTGACAGATGCTCCCGGATCTATCCGAATTAAGGAATCTCCTTCTATAACGTCATCTATTTCCCTTCTTCCCAATATCCGGATATTTTCAAGCCTCAGGTCTGCACCCGCAGCTGCCCGGACAACCGGTCCTGTATATGCTGCCCATTCTTTGCCTGCCCCATAAATTGGAAATCCGGTATAACGGCTTATCCAGGCTGTATCAGGCAGATCCCAGGTCTCTTGTTTATTCACTTCAATCGGACCGCTGGCATATATTACATAATTATTTCCGCCCCCCAAAGATATTGCTTTAGCCATAGTCTTAACAGCCCTGTCCGGATTAGCACCGTTATTGCTGTCTGAACCTTTTTCACTGTCTATATAAACACATTGCTTAAGTACAAGATTTGGTGCCTGCTTTTCCAGAACATAGCCTGCTACCTGAGTTGTAAAATATGCAAGGTAACCGGTAGCATCTAAAATAACATCATTATCCGCTTTTACCACAACGCTGCCTTTTTGAAAACTGCCGGAACAGTCAATCATGTATTTCCTGTTTCTCTGATATATGGATCCACCCAAAACCAACGGATAGGATGTACTGGAAAGATAAATTCTGTCAGAAATTACACTTCCGCCGCCCTTCAGATTGAAGGATGGTCCCTCAATATAAATACCGGCATTTATTTTTTCTGCAGGTATTGCAGTGCTCAGTGGTATGTTATCGCGGATTACTCCACCCGCCACATCCACCTTAGAGGAACTTCCGTAATAATAGATTCCTGCACCTCTGTTAGCTTTGTTTCCCCTGATGTTTCCGCTGAGGAATTTTAACGTTCCCCCTACTACGGAGATAGCACCACCTTTGCTATAGGAAGTAGATGTGCTTTCCGTTCTAAGTGCTCTGCATATATTATTCTGTATCTCCGCACCATTTATCGTTACCTGGCCGCTGTTAACAAATATTCCGCCGCCCTGCGCACCATAAGTAGGTGAGGTATTGGTACCACTGTAGATCAATTCGTTATCAGAAATTATTCCGCCGTTGACTGTAATGGTTCCATTGTTAAATACAGTTCCCATTATGTTTGCCGAATAGCTTGACGAATCTGAGATGTTCCCTGTAATTGCTGCGCTTCCCGACATATTCAGTGTTCCGGCATTATAAAAAGCCGTTCCAGAGATCGTTGATGTTATTTTTTCAGTTCTGTTTCCGGAAATGGTCCCACCGGAAAATTCAAATGTCGAATAGACATTATAATTGTAAACACCAACTCCATAACTATAGCTGGCAGACCGGTTTACATTATCATCTATATGACCGGAAGTCATGATTACCTTACCGTAATTATAGATGCCGGCAGCATATGCATAGCTAGAAGACAGCCCATCGCATTCATTACCAACAATACTTCCACCCTTAATATTCACATTGCCAGAATTTAAAATTGCTGCTCCGCCTTCATTGGAATTTGTCTTACGGTTATTCTGTAAATACGCCCCCTGTTCTAAATTGACTACAGCGCTGCTGCTATTGACATTGATAATGGAACCGGAAATTGCTGTTTTCAACGGGATATTTTCTTTATTTCCATCAATTGTAATGTTTTTTACCGTGAATACTGCACTTCCGCCAAGCTGTATCATATGGCCAAAAAATTGCTCATCCCTTAATACTTTTGGTTTCCAGGTATCCCCTTTATCATTTGTAAAGGATCCTCCCTCATCAAAGCTCCAGGTATCCCCCTGGGGCTTTGCCGAAGACGACGAGTAGAAATCTACCGGATAATTGCAGATGATAATACTGGCTCCGGCATCTAATGTTTTTAATATTTCCGCTGCTTTGGCGAATGTTGCCACTGGCGCCCCCCGGCTCCCACCGTTATTACTGTCATTTCCCGGTACCAGAGTGGGCGTAAGCGCCCCCTGTCCCGCCAGATATACATTATTCTCACCCTGAACAATCAGATTCGGTGTCCGTGCCTTAATAGATTTATCTTTTGGAAAATTAGCAGTTTTTATAAAGTTGTCGATAAAAGGATCTGCACCTGCAGTAAGGGCTGTATCCGGTTCCACTAAGACCTGTCCGATAAAGTTATCGCTGCACCCGATATTGAACTTCTGATTATCCGGTTCACTTAACAGCGTAACCGGCTTATTCACATCCTGTATATAGATCTCTCCTGATACCTCAGCCTTACCGCCCAGATTCAGCTTACCGGCACAATCCACCGCATTTCCAATGGCTGTACTGCGATTCCCCTTTATCTCAATACCATCTTTAAGCGTGAGTGTCCCCTTTGACCCGACGATAATACCCTTCCCCTGATTATTAATAACCTTAGCGGTGCCTTCCATAGTTATCTCGATTTCATTTGGATAAATCGTCGTGATGTTACTGCTTGTATATAAATAATCATCATTAAAAATACCGTTATTACCATTGTCGTTTACCGATGCATCTCCTGACATCAGAATACTGCTGGGCCCGGAATAATAACTGGAACTTGTTGTCTTATATCGCTCCAGATAAATCCCATATGAACCATTATTAGAAACTTTGGCACTGTCTTTTATTTCCACTGCACATGATCTTCTGGACAAGATTCCATAATTGGAATTTGCTTCCGAACGTGAAGTCCCTCCAATAACGGCATTGTCTTCCAGTATAATTTTAGGACGTACTGCGGTACTGGTTGAAGTGGTACAATAATCAAAGTATATGCCATAGCTATTTTTACCTATTCTGGAATTACCCCGCATAATAATACTGGTGTTATTGATCGCATAAGAAGAACTTCCATATACACCGTAGCTTGATCCTTCAATTTTTGCATTTCCATCCAACACAACGGATAAATTATCACCATCAAAATTTGTAGCAGATATATTATATAAATAAATACCATAATAATTATTTTCATTTATAATGGCGGAGTTTCCGTCCATATTGAAACGGCTGCTTTTTGTAACATTCATCGCATAAACACCTTTACTGCTTTTCAAGATCCGGGCATTGTCATGTAAGGATGCAACATTATTCGCAGCGTTCATGTATATACCTGTTTCAGACTGTAGAATGGACGAATCCTGATTCATCTCCAGCATTGGCGTATCCGATACTGTCGTTCTTCCTAACAGGCCTGCCCCGTACCTGCCCGGAGCCAGAATATATGAAGAATCATTCATAATAGCTTTGGAATTATCTCCTTGTATGCCAATGCCGCCTGTACTGCTATTAAGTCCTGGCAGGTTCCCCTGACTGTTGTTATTATTCAGGTACCTGTAATTTTCTATACCCGAATGATCCTGCATCGTTAGAGTTCCGCCGCTTAACAACCTGACTGCCCAGTTCCCATGCCAACGGATTACCGCTCCGTCCGATTGATCCGGATTAAGCCCCTTCATTAAAATGCTTCCCCCGGCGCTCTCAACTCCAAAACTGTAGTTATTTTGCAAAATTGTGTTTTCCAATATCAGCGATGTATTGGAGGTTAGATAAATCATAGCCTGAATCGTATTATTAGCCCCGTCTACAGCGCCTGCATTTCCGTCCATCAGAAGCTTGCCCACGGTAAATTTGCCGGAACCATTGTTTAACAATCTGGCCATAACGCCATAGTAACTGGCAAACCGTTTTACCTGTGCCAGATTTGTATTAATGACATTCCCTTGGGAATTAGTCGTGTCAGACTGAACAAACTCTTCTGCTTCATAATCCAGCTCCCATTTCTGATCTCCGGCGTCTGCTGGTATCCTTACCTCCCCGCATATGTAAATGTAAGGCTCAAATCCATCCGGATCATAGCCCGGATCTCCCGCAGCCTTTTGGGCATTTATTTTTGCCTCTGCAATCCTGTCTTTCAAAATATCTTTTGCCTTCTCAAATGTAAGCACTGCATTAGACGGAGAGGTCCCTGCGTTTGAATCACTTCCATTGGTTCCATCCAGATAAACCCCTTCTCCAACCAGAATAATATTTTTATTAAATCCTCCCAATTGGGTCTTCGGCGGTATCTCACCTCCTGTAAAATAGGAAACATAAGGCTCTGCATCCTGAATATTTGAATACGTATATGTTTTATCAATTACATTAACTGCGCCATATTTTGCCGGCGTAACGACTACACTGCCCACTTCAAAAGCATTTTTGTTTAAGTATAACGGCATTTTTCCTTCTGAACCGGTTACCGGCACTTTTTCAAGCAAATATAATTTACTTGTTGCCGTATTTAAAAAGATCTTATCTTTCATATCAAGCGCTTCCGGATCTATGTAAATCCTGTAGGAAGAAGTAGTACTTATATCCAGATATATCCCGAACTTGCCAGCCTCTGTATTTTTCGAATCATAGGTTCCGCCTAAAAACCACATGGCACTGTATATATAGCAGCTGCTGCCCTGATTCACCGCGGTGTTATTTGTAAGGGAAGAGCCGGTTCCAATATAAGAAGTTCCTCCATTGTTGAAAAAGCCACCACCGTTTTCAGTTGCTTGATTGCCGGAAACTTCTGTATCCTCCAAATATATCACTCCACCGATTGTACAAACACCTCCGCCATACTGAGCTGTGTTATCTTTTAAATACGACTCTGTTACTTTTATCGTATTTCCACTAATATATAATCCTCCGCCACTGGATACTGCATTATTTTCTTTTATCTCCACCCCCTGCAGAATATCTAAATAACTGTTGGAAGTATAAATGCCGCCGCCATACTGGCTGGAGTTTTTTTGTATGACACTGCCTGTTATGGAATAACGACTGCTTGAGTATCCGCCGTTGAGATACAATCCACCTCCATAATAACTTTCATTTCCCTGGATTGTTCCTCCTGACATCGAAAAACTGCCAGCAGTAGAATAGACCCCTCCCCCATAATAAGTATTTGTATTATTTTCAATAATACCCCCTTTGATAGTTAAATTACCTCCGGTACTGTAGATTCCTCCGCCATAACGACTGCTGCTGCTTGTTCCAATTGCTTTATTTCCGGAAATCTTTCCACCATCCATTACCATTTTCACACCGGAACCCAGATAAACACCGCCTCCGTAAACGTAATAGCCTGTACCAGTATTATCTGATATTACTGCGGTTCCACTTACATTTAGTTCTCCACCAGTTATATAGATTCCGGCGCCATAACTATTGTAGGAAGAACTGCTTCCAGATGTGGCACCTGTTCCTCTTGCCTCATTATTGGTGATGCTTCCTCCACTGATGTTGAGGATACTGTTTGAACCGGCAGCGTAAATACCGCCTCCAAAGCCTTTATAATAATCAGATAACGACAGATTGGAATTAATTGTTCCCCCTGTCATATCCAGCTGCGCATTGCTTACATAAACTCCGGCTCCGTATCTGCTTGAGTCCGCACCGCTGTTGTCGGTAATGCTACCTCCATTTAAAGTAAAAATCGTATCATTTTTATTTACACCTGTTACAGATACACCCAGTGATTTCCGGGTTATCGTCCCCCCGTTCATTGTAAACCTTGTTTCCTTGCCGGATGCTCCCTGAACCTGAACTCCGATCCCCAGATAAGAGCTGTTAAAACCTCTTAAAACAGTACCATCCTCAGAGGTATAGGTTCCCCCGGGAAGTACATTTATCATGATATTACTGTTATTTTTATAGTCATATTCCATCAGAAGTGAGGAAGTAGTTAGGTTTCCTCCGTCTTTTACTGACACCAGCGTACCCGGCACCGTTTTATGGTGTGTCGTGTAATCAGTATTTGTCTTACAGCAGGTAATTTTCGCTTCACTGCTTCTGTCTTTCCCGGAATCATCGATGAAATTCCATACCTCTGTTCCGGTAATGTCAACGGTATCACAGATATAGATCACTCTGTTTTCGGGCGCAATCTCATCCCAGTTTTCTAATAATATCTTTTTTGCCTGAGCGAAGGTATTCACCGGCCAGTTACAGTTTCCTCCAAACCACGCATCGTTTCCTTTCTGTCCATTGAGATAGACTCCGGTAAAGACAAACTTACGATAAAGTTCAATATGATTTTCAAATACACCGTCACTATCCTCATACGTATCCTTACGAAGTCCCCACCCGGCATTTTGATTACGGCTGTGGAGAACAAATGCATCCAGGTAATCTGACGCGTCGCTTCCGGCGGGTCCCATAATTACATCTGCATACTGATATACCTGATTGTCGTCTAACCCCGAAAAATAAACATTAAATTTACGGTTTCCCGGATCAGCGGCCAGTTCTATCGTACAATCTGCCAGACGGTCCCTGTATTCCGGATCCAATTCTGTCTGGATGCTTCCTCCTGTTATGGTCATTCCTTCTCCGATCACCAGCTTGCCAAGAACATCACCTGATGCGCCGTCATAACTTCCTGCAATTCTTATACCGATCCCCTGTTTACAGGCTACGTCAATATTAGACATTTTAAATGTTTCACCCGGAGGAATGATCAAAACTTCCGTAGGATATTTCTCCCATTGAGACAACGCAATCTTATTTTCACCATCCAGCTCCGTTATCGGCACACCATTCTGAGTAAACTCCGGATCACCTACGACTACCGGACTCATTACAATAACAGTTCCGCCTTCTCCGCCAAGCAATTCTTTCGCCTTTTCCCAGCTCTGAACCGGATGCTGATCATCAATACCCGAATTCCCATCATTGCCTCCCGGAATCGCAGGTCGGTCACCTTCGGGACTTGATGCATCCTTATTTACATTCCAATAGACGATCTGGCTGCCCACTGCGCGAGCCGATGAACGGACTTTATTTTCCGTATTGTTTTCAGGCTCTTTTATGTCTGTCTTATCTTCATCTTTTGGAGAAACTTTAGAAACATCTTTTTCTACATCTTTGGTTTCATCTTTTGTTGTATCTTTTGTTGTATCTTTATCATCTGTTTTAGACAGCAGCGTTAAATAAATTTCTTTTGCTGTGTCCTCCTTAACCCAAAGTTTCCAATTATTTTTTGCGCTCTGTTCCAACGTAAAATGACTTAATAAGCTATCTCCGCTTTCCCCATTTTCATAGAGTGC
The DNA here is from genome assembly GCF_001029355.1 of Robinsoniella sp. RHS. NCBI lineage: Bacteria > Bacillati > Bacillota > Clostridia > Lachnospirales > Lachnospiraceae > Robinsoniella > Robinsoniella sp. RHS. The sequence continues at coordinate 7,700 of NZ_JNGB01000035.1, read as the reverse complement.
TGATAACGCCATTTCCTCGTTTACATTTGCATCCGCCTGTACAGATATAGTGTAAGTTCTGCCTTTTTCTAATTCTTTCAGAATCTGAATGGAAGGCTTCTTCCCCTGGCTGTTTCTGTAGTCCAATTCCAGATTACCCTGAACGTTGAGCCCAACTCCTATCACAAGGCTTCCGCCCGTAACCCTGATAAGTGTCTGGTTTTCTCTGCCGGCGGCTGAGGCTAATGTCATATTAGAAAGTACAGCCCCTCCTTCTTCAATAAGAAATATCGACTGGTCTTCCCCTTTTCTTTCTGCCCAATTAACAAACCGGATGCCTCTTCCATCAAATTCTACTTTTTCAGAAGCATTGATTTTCATTGAGGACATAACATAAACTGTAACCTCATCTCCGGGTAACTTTTTCAAATCAGCTGCCTTACTGAATATATCCTCTATATTTGTCAAAGGAGTCTGAGCACTTTTACCATCCCGACTATTATCATCCGTATTTTTGTCTGCATCAGCGGATGGATCCCAATAGAGCACCGGTGACTCCTGGCTTTGGTTCTCTTTGGATTCCGACTGAGTTTCCTTTGTGCTGTCTTTTGCACTTTCTGTTGCATTATCTGTTGTACTGTCTGTTGCACTTTCTTTTGTAGTTTCTGTTGTACTTTCTTTTGTGCTATCTTTTGAACTTTCTTTTGTAGTTTCCTTTATACTGTCTTTTGATTCCTGAGTTTTTTTATCTGTCCCTGCTGCTTCTGCCTTTTTTTCTGTATTCGATATATTTTTTTCTGTCAAAGGGGTCTTATTTATTTCTGTGGTGAATTTTTCTGTATCCGTCTTCCTCTGTAATTCAGTCCCCTTTTCTGAATCTGTTGCCTTTTCTAGTTTTGTTTCATTTTCCGAAACTGATTTTTTTGTTTCACCGGAATACTCGCTTATCGTATTTACTTTTCCGATAAGATTGTATTTTTCTGTTGCTGTTCCAGCAGCCTCTGTTATTCCCGGACTGCATATGATAATACCGATGCAAAGCATAACAGCCACTATTTTTTTTACTTTTTTATTCATTTGTGCTCCCTCCGATTTTATAAATATTGCCTATAACAAAGGCTTTTCTTTTATTCATTCTAATAGGTTCCTGGAAATTACTGGTGATTAAATCAGACTTTTTTCTTCAGATGTGATAGAATAAGGCAAGTAAGAAAACTGTAACAAAAGAATACGTGATATATGACAATAGCAAAACAGGCGAAAGCCTGTGACGCAAAGCTATCAGGGTCTGTAAAATGACAGCCAGCTGCCGACTTCCTTCTTGGATTATGCCTGCATGCTGGCTGTCATTTTTATGTATTTTTAGCTGGGGAAAAAAGTCTACCTTTTTCTCCAAAAACAATATATTTTCGACAATATATTACAATTAATTTATTATAGGGATTCATTCAATTGATTGCTTTGTAAAGCCCATTTAAAAAAAGTTTTATGATCTACTTCTAATCTTCTGGCAGCTTCCCTGCCACTGATTCTATTTTCAGACCATTGTTCATATACGTTTGTAAAATTAGCCGGTAGCTCTTTACTGGGACGACCGAACTGTACTCCTTTTACCTTGGCAACTTCAATTCCTTCCTTTTGCCTTTGCCGGATATTTTCTCTTTCTATCTGCGCAACATAGGACAAAATCTGTAAGACAAGGTCTGCTATAAAGATACCTGTTATATCATTTTCTTTAACTCTTGTATCTAACAGAGGAAAATCAATGACGACAATATCGGCTTTTATTACTTTCGTTAATCTGCGCCATTGGCATATTATTTCATCATAATCTCTTCCCAGGCGATCTATCGATTTTACATATAATACATCTCCAGCCTTTAATTTTTTTATTAGCTTTTTATACTGCGGACGATCAAAGTCTTTACCCGATTGTTTGTCTTCGAATATATGACTTGATAATATACCAGCTTTTTCCATAGCTGCCAGTTGACGGTCTGTGTGTTGATCTTTTGTTGATACGCGTACGTATCCATATTTCTGGCTTTTCATTGCATTCCCTCCATTTGTGAATATTCATGAATTATTATGCCACAATTTTTATAATTTTGAACTGGAATATTTTTTTTAATTAAAAAAACGGAAAGAATTGTGTATTTTTACAATTCTTTCCGTTATTACTCAAAGTATAGAATCAACTAATACTTTTTATTAATCATTTTTAAGTACGCTTCCTGTTCCCAGTCATCAATGATGATATCATAATGGGTATTAATTTTAATACAACCATATAGCATAATTATAAATCCAATTAATATCATAATCCCAAATGTTGCCGCCATTTTCTCCTCCTGTCAATCAGACTACGTAACAGGTTTATCTGTATCGAACTTGATAAGTGTAATTATCACTGCTTCTGTAAGTCTTACTTCCGACTTTCTTATTTGCTATTACGTAGATATAATATGTTCTTCCTTTTTTCAGCCTGCTGCTACCATATTTTTTTATTATAGTTTTTGTTGATTTTGTTGTAGTGGCTTTTTTATAACCGGAATTACGTTTGCTTGAAATGTATACAGTATAGTTTGTTGCTCCATTTATCTTGTCCCAGGAGACCTTAATTCCCGTTCCGGATTTTTTACCTTCCACCTTTGGTTGAATTGCAATGTAGGAGGTTGACCAGGAACTATACTTCTTACCTGTTTTTAACTGAATATAGGCACGTACTTTTACTTTATAAAAGTCTTTTTTTATGTTTGAAAATGTATAGCTGTTAGTGTTATAGTTTATAACTTTTGTGGATCCTATATTTTTGTTTTTAGCAGAGTATAAAGCAATTTCGTAACCATTTGCGTTTTCTGCTCTTTCCCATTGAATACTTGCTTTTTTGATATTTGCGTATCCATAATCGGTAAAAATATTCTTTACACTTGACGGTACTGTTTTTACATCATAAACTGTTGTACCATAGCTGGCCACCGCTGTATAACCGCCTGCGCTCCGTTCCGGATATACTTTATACTTATAAGTTCCGCCTGCCTTTAGATTATTAATGGTATAAGTATTGGCTGCCGTCTTTCCTATATAGATCTCCTGATTACTTTCAATCTGATATACATTATATCCAGTTGCTCCGGCTGATTTATCCCATTGCAGTGTTACACTTGATGTACCGGCATTTGTCTGTATTACTTTCTGATATGGAATCTGAACCGGTGTAGTAGCAACTGCTATTCCAACTGACCATGGTCCATATATCTTATTGGAGTATTGATTTTCATAAGCCCTGACTCTAAAGTAATATGTCATTCCGGCGGTAAGTCCGCTCTTGCTGCAATCCAGACTTGTCATCGTATAGCCAACAGAATACCAGTTCCGGTTGTCTTGTGAATATTCTACCTCATATCGGATGCTGCTTCCCATAACCTGATTCCAAACGACCTTGGCAGATCCTTCTGACGCATATGTCTGTCTCAATCCTGAGGGAGCGCCCGGTGCAGCCAATGCTGACATGCTAAAAAACAAAGCAAGCAGAAATCCCAACACCATTATGGCTCCAGCTCTTTTATATCGTTTTGTGTGCAGATTCATTTTATCGTAATCATACATTTTCATTTCCCTCCTTAAATCTTTTCTGAGGGTAGTTTATCATAGATTCATTTCTGAAATACCAGATTTGTCCTGAAATGCCTATTTATCTGCATGAATTGTTGTTTTCAATATATTCTAATTCTTTTAACCCTTAAAAATAGAATTTCAGTGCAAAAAAACTTCTTCCCAGTCAGAGGATATTTGACAAAAAGATCCGCTGTATTTGTGTACAGCGGATCCCTTGAAAAATTTGGAGAATTTATTAATATACTAAATATTTAGCTTCTCCAGGGCTTTACATTAATTACTAACTCTGCCATGGCGGTCTGTCCGGCCTGATTCGTTAACCGATATAAAATAGTGTAACTTCCGGTATTATAGCTATAGAATGTATCGCCCAAAAGCCGTTCACCATTCAATGTACATATGACTTTACTCTTTAAGTTCGGACCGTCTTTTTCATCACTGGCTGTTTTTATGAAATCTTTCAAATATACGCGTTTACCAGGAGTGATGCTTAAATTATCCGTAGATAATTTAAGAACAGGAAGTTGCTTTTTCGCTTTTACAATAATGTACATGGATTTCTTAACGGTGATACCATACTTATTTGTCAAAGAATACATTACTTTATATTTACCTGCCTTATCAGCTTTAAACTTCATATTCTCTGACAAATTTTCTGAGCCTACTTTGCATTTTACTAATTTCATAGCATTTTTACCGCCCTTATACTGCAATGCTTCTTTGATATACTGATTCAGATTTACTGTTTCTCCGGATTTAACCGTAATCTCAGTTTTCTTTAAGCGCAGAACCGGACTTGCAGGTTTAACTACAACTTTTAACTGCTTTTTCATAGTACCTTTCTGATATGGCATTTTAAAGGTAACTTTGAAAGTTCCTGTTTTTGATGCTGCAAAGTAATTCCTTTTGATCATTTTCTTTTTATCTGCAATGAATGTTACTTTATCTTTGATATTCTTTCCGTTGGAATCCTGAGCCACAGAGATTAGAGTTCTTAAATCTAATTTCTTACCAACTTTGATTGTTACTTTACTCTTTTTCAAAGTAAGCTTTGCATAATCAGGTTTCGGACGATCTTTCACCTTTACCAGCAGATATTTTGTTACATTCCCTGCTGCATGTGGCAATGTTATGGCTACTCTGAATTCCCCTGCAATAGGAGAGCAGAATATTTGTCCATTAATCAGGAACGATGGCAATACCGTATACCTCAAACTATATCTAAGATCCTGGTTTGTGGAGTCGGTGGCAACTGATACCATCTGTCCTAATAGCAGATTTTCTCCCATAAAAATCTCTGCCCGATCCTGTTTCAATACAAGCTTAGGATTTTTTGGTTTTTCCTGCACTTTACGATAACAAAATGCTGCGGACTGCTCATACCTAACATTCTGTAAATGGATCTTAGACTGGCTTATCACCTCGTATCCTTTAATAGATGGAGCATTGATGACGATACTGCTTCCTTTGTCGATTTCATACACCATTTTATAGATGGACTGATCAACTAAATTACTAATATTATTATCGTACTCATCAAAAACTTTTACATATATCTTTACCTTCTCTACGGGTATTACCTTTTGTTTGTAATAGAAAGTTACGGATTGATCTCCTGTAATGGGTGAAATCATATAATATGGCTGACCGCTTACGTTGTAACCATCAATGGAAGGTGCATAGATCTTTATGCTGTCCCCCTTAACCGCTTCAATTTCCAACGGTGATACGGACTGGTCAACCAGCCCGGATAAATCTTTGTTATTCTCATCTTTTACCAAAATGTGAATTTTAACTTTTTCAACCGGTTTTTCCTTTTCTTTGTAAATAAATTCTACCGTTTCATCTCTGACAATTGGATAAAACAGTTGCACATCTTCGCCTGTCACTACATAACCATCTATGAATGGAGCTTCTATTCTGACCTCACTGCCTTTTTCCGCTTCCACCACTAATGGTGTAACCGACTGGTTTACCAGACTGCTAAGGTCTCTTCCCTGCTCATTCTTCACAAGTATGGTGACAAAAACTTTTTCCACCGGCTTTACTTCTTTGCGGTAAATAAATGTGATCTCTTCATTCTGAAGAATCGGTGAGAAGTCTTTCACTTTATCTCCCTGAATTTCATACCCTTCCATTTCCGGATACTCTATTCTCACATTACTTCCCTTTTCTGCTGTCCTCGCCAATGGATAAATATCCTGGTCTATAAGACTGCTTAAATCATTTCCTGACTCATCCTTCAAAAGAATTGTAATGTTTACTTTTTCCACAGGCTTCTCCGCTTCTTTATATTCAAAGACCACGGTTTCATCCTGATAAATGGGTTTAAATTCTTGAAAGCTTTCTCCCTGGATTTTGTATCCTTCAATTACAGGAGCAGAAACAATCACATTACAATTTTTCTCCACTGACTGATGCAGCGGTGTTTCTTCCTGATTTACAAGACTGCTTAAATCCCTGCCCTGTTCATCTACCGGTATAATGGTTATATTTACTTTTTCTACCGGCTTTACTTCTTTTGCATATGTGAATACAATGTTCTCATCCTGCTTAATTGGTGAAAAATCTTTAGAACTTTCTCCCTGAAGCACATACCCATCAATCTCAGGCGCTTCTACTTTCACATTGCTGCCTTTTTCCACTTCCCAAACTAATGGTCTGTCTTCCGTGTTCACAAGGCTGCTTAAATCATTGCCCTCTGTATCCACAGGAAGAATGGTCACGGTAACTTTTTCTGCAGGTTTCACTTCTTCCTCATAAATGAACTCTACTATTTCATCATTTTGAATCGGGAAGAAATTAATATTACCCTTTCCCTGTAGTTTATATCCCTCAATTACAGGTGCCGTAACCGTAATATCGCTCCCTTTCTCCACTTCTAAGGATAAAGGATTTACGTTTTGATCTACCAGATTACTCAGATCTTTTCCGGTAGTATCATTTACATGGATGGTGACCATTACTTTTTCAATTGGTTTTATTTCTTCCTGATAAATAAACTCTACCGTCTCGTCTTTCGTGATTGGGTTGAATTCCTGGAAATTATCTCCCTGAACTTTATATCCGTCTATCACTGGTGCTTGTACCCTTACGTTGTCACCTTTCAGTGCCGGAATTATCAGTGGTGTCGTTTCCTGATTTACCAGATTTGATAAGTCATTTCCTGCGCTGTCCTTTACCTTAATTGTGGCTTGCAGTTGTTCCTTATACGTAAATGTTACTGTCTCGTCTTTCGTGATTGGATTGAATTCCTGGAAATTTTCTCCCTGGACTTTATATCCGTCTATCACTGGTGCTTTTACTTTTACGTTGTCACCTTTCAGTGCCGGAATTACCAGCGGCGTCGTTTCCTGATTCACCAGATTGGATAAGTCGTTTCCTGTGCTGTCTTTTACCTTGATCGTCACGTTCAGCTGTTCCTTGTACGTAAATGTTACTGTCTCGTCTTTCGTGATTGGATTGAATTCCTGGAAATTTTCTCCCTGAACTTTATATCCATCTATCGCTGGTGCTTGTACTCTTACGTTGTCACCTTTCAGTGCCGGAATTACCAGTGGCGTCGTTTCCTGATTCACCAGATTGGATAAGTCGTTTCCTGCGCTATCTTTTACCTTGATCGTCACGCTCAGCTGTTCCTTGTAAGTAAATGTTACTATCTCGTCTTTCGTGATTGGATTGAATTCCTGGAAGTTTTCTCCCTGGACTTTATATCCGCCTATCACTGGCGCCTCTACTCTTACATTGTCACCTTTTAGCACTGGTATCACGAGTGGCGTTGTTTCCTGATTCACCAGATTGGATAAGTCTTTTCCGGCGCTATCCTTTACCTTAATTGTGACTTGCAGCTGTTCCTTGTAAGTAAATGTTACTGTCTCGTCTTTCGTGATTGGATTGAATTCCTGGAAATTATCTCCCTGAACTTTATATCCATCTATCACTGGCGCCTCTACTCTTACATTGTCACCTTTCAGCACTGGTATCACGAGTGGTGTTGTTTCCTGATTCACCAGATTGGATAAGCCTTTTCCGGCGCTATCCTTTACCTTAATTGTGACTTTGCAGCTGTTCCTTGTACGTAAATGTTACTGTTTCATTTTGGG